>NZ_JAGGZH010000123.1 GCF_021162145.1 Thermotoga sp. | reverse complement strand
GGTTTATGATGAACCAGTATCAGAAAAGTAAGAAATACTCTTGCCTTCCAAAAAAGCCTGTGGTATAATTTCTTCGAAAATCAACGAGTTTCAATACTTCCTTTGAGGTATGGAAACAAACGAACGAATTGAAAAAACAATTGTTTCGCGCGGGTTTCAATACTTCCTTTGAGGTATGGAAACGAAAAATCCAGGTGGGAAAGGCTCGAAGGTTTTTCTCCAGTTTCAATACTTCCTTAGAGGTCTTGGAAACATTCCTAAAAACAATGTATTATTGGGGGGCATTAAAAACTCAGGGGGATGATTTATGAGGATATTCGTTAAAATCCAACCAGAAAGCGGTTCTGAAGGTAAGTTTCCAGCTGATTATAGAAGAATTTTTATGTCTTTGTTGAAACAAGCATATGAATGTACACCGTTTGAAGAGATTGTCAACTCCCATGATCGCATACCAAAGCCATATGTCTTCAGTGTTGGTTTCAACAGAATAAAAGAAATATCCGGAGACTCAATTATCTTTGAGTCTCCGGTTTTTTTTAATTTTTCCTCTTCTATCCCTCAGATGGTGGGTTATTTATATAACTACATCATTTCACAAACCTCAATTGTGAACGGTTCAAAGGTCGCGGGTGTAAATCTTCCCGTACCAAAGGTTATAACTTCCAAAACGGTGACCTTCAAGATCATGGGAAGTGCTGTTTTAACAAGATCGGAAACAGAGAGGTATTACGTATCACCCGAAGATGATGATTTCGAGGAAGCTCTGAACTACTCCCTGCAAGTTCGGTTGAATCTTTTAAAAGGATTCTTCGAGAAGTTCAGCGTCAAAGTACCAGATTTTAAACCTGTAAGAGTTGTAAACAAAAATCTCAAGAAAGTTCCTGTTAAACACTACGGAGGATATATAGAAGCCTTTTCCGGAACCATCACTCTTGATGGCAGCCCTGATATTCTGAATTTCCTGTATGAAAACGGAATGGGAGTCCGTACAGGACAGGGCTTTGGAATGCTCAAGGTGGTGAAAGAGTGGCGCTAGTCATATATCCGCAAGGATGGCTTCACAATGCAAACGTTTACGGTTTTCTGAAAGTTATAAACGAAAAATCGAAAGAGGGGAAGATCTCTTTCAAATTATCAGATATCTTGAAAGACGATGGTACGGTTGTTTTAACAGATGAAACATTGGATGAATTGTATTTGGATGGCAAATTCGATAATTTGTCTTTTCCTAGGTTATTTGTTTTTATCCTGGAGGAGACAGTAAAAATAGAAGAGGATATAGAAAAATCGTACAACTATTTCAGAGGCAATGTTGGTTATTATGAGAACTATGTAGCACAAGTCAAAAAGGAAAAGTTCATGGAAAACTTACCAAAAATCATTCGCTCCATATTTAGAAAACCTGTGTTGTTGGGCTCCGAACAGTGTTTCTTCTGTGGAAATCCTCTAAAAACTGATGAAAACAAATCGATTCTCCAGAGGAAACAGTTCTCAAGGATTCTCTTCAAAGAATTTTCATCGTCAGAAGGGAAATTTCCGAATTCGTTCTGGAACATGTCCAATGAATTCTATCTGTGTGATGTTTGTTCTCAAATGGCTCTGTTCAGACACTTTGTTTTTCCAAGACGGGGAGAGGGAATATTCGTAAACGTTCCTTCCTTCAAGGCCATATGGTACCTGAACGAAGCGATTCAAGCCTACAAGAATTTATCCATGGAACTTTCAGTTTCAAGGGCAATATCAGAGGTTCACTTAAAGCTTCAAAGACTTTTAGGAATTTGGGAGAGGCAGAACGTGGAAATCATTCACTACGATGGTAAATCCTATAGAATGTATTACATGCCACAAAGAGTACTCGAGCTTTTGCTGAACACTCGAATTTCCTCCATTTTGAATTCCTTGAATAGTATCAAAATCTTTGAGGCAGTGATTTACCAAGAAAGGTTAAACGAAATCCTGGATTGTGAATATCTGCTAATAAAGTACCTTCTCGATATCTCCATAGCGGGGAAAAGTCACCTGTCTGAGAATGTCAAGCAATACGTGAGAGGGGATGCTAGATATTACATAAATGCCTTGCCCGATCTTTTCCAAGAAGTAAGGAACACAATGGGGGTGAAACAGATGGTACCAGTCTGGAGAATGAGAGAACTCGGCAGAGAAGCATCCCAGCTGTTCGAACGGACCAAATACAGACTTTTAGAACTGATAAGACTTGCAAAGAAGGACGAAGTTTATCACCTGATTTTGAAAACGTATATGACAAGAAAAAAACCTTTCCCAGAAGAATTGAACAAGGTCTTCTCAGCAGAAGACGAGGATTTTAAGAATTTGATGTTTGCTTACGTGAGTGGAATGATAAGTGGGGGTGAAGAAAATGAGTAATCTAAAGGCAATTACTGCTACGGTTGTTTTTGAAGCTTCTGCTGTGAACAGAGATGAAAATATAGCGAACAATATTCAATCATTAAAAAAACTTCGAAGAAATGATGGCGTCTATACCTTCTTTTCACGAGCCAGTATGAGGCATCACATTTTCAATGCTCTTGTGAAAAAACACGGTTGGAAACCTGCTAAAGTTGCAAAAGATCGTGACGTTATCCAGTTTGATATATTGGATGAAAGTATCCTGACTTCAGAAGAACTTGATTTCTTTGGGTACATGAAAACCTTAGGGAGTGGGAATATTTCTATTTCGAGAAAAGCACCTGTTGGCATGACAAAAGCTATTTCTCTGGAAAGATGGGAAGGAGATATGGCGTTCTACGCCAACCATGATCTGGTCCAGAGGGCTCGTGAGATCGGTGAAAATGCAGACCCAAATCCATTTTCTAAAGAGGAGCATCTCTCACTTTACAAGTACTCTGTTGTAGTAGATCTTGAAAATATTGGCAAAGAAAGAATTGTGATC
>NZ_JAGGZH010000122.1 GCF_021162145.1 Thermotoga sp. | reverse complement strand
GTGTTTACTCTTGTGAGGTTTCTTGTCTGCAACATGTATGTCGCATATTTTTTGTGTTCTCTTATGTTGTTATCTCACACTCTCCCCAATTTTTGTAACAGTCCCGAAGGAACTTGAACAAAAAAAAGATTGAGTGTATAATATTTCACTGGTGTGGAGAGGTGGCCGAGGGGTCTAAGGCGCACGCCTGGAGAGCGTGTGGTGGTCAAAAGCCACCCGTGGGTTCAAATCCCACCCTCTCCGCCAAAGGAGTGCCGGGACTGTCAGGTCCCGGTTTTTCATTCACTAGGGGGTGGGTGATAGTATGTTCGAGGAGATGATTGTGGAAAGGGTTAGAAAAGAAGCGGAAAAGATCGCTGAGGAACAGGGGCTGGAGATTTTCGACATACAATACAGAAGGGAAAGTAGAGGCTGGGTCCTCAGGATTGTGATAGACAATCCGGTAGGGTACGTGAGTGTAAGAGACTGTGAACTCTTCTCCAAGGAGCTGGAGAAGTTTCTGGACAGAGAAGATCCCATAGAACATTCGTACACTCTCGAGGTATCGTCCCCTGGCCTCGACAGACCCTTGAGGGGGCCGAAGGATTACTTGAGATTCACCGGAAAGCTTGCGAAAATCATCACAAAAGATGGAAAAACGTTCATAGGAAGGATCGTGTCTTTTGTTGATGGAATAATAACCATCTCCGATGAAAAGGGAAATCACGAGATAAACATCGAAGACGTGAAAAAAGCAAATCTGGAAATAGAATTTTAGGGAGGTGTGCTCATGAACATAGGCTTGCTTGAAGCTCTGGATCAACTAGAGGAAGAAAAAGGAATATCCAAAGAGGAGGTCATACCCATCCTGGAAAAGGCACTGGTGAGTGCCTACAGGAAGAATTTTGGAAGTTCAAAGAATGTTGAAGTAGTGATAGACAGGAATACTGGGAACATAAAGGTGTACCAGCTTCTCGAAGTGGTGGAAAAAGTAGAAGATCCCACCACTCAGATCTCTTTGGAAGAGGCGAAAAAACTCGATCCAGCTGCGGAGATAGGTTCGATCGTCAAAAAAGAGCTTGATGTCAGAAACTTTGGAAGAATCGCCGCTCAAACTGCGAAGCAGGTGCTTATCCAGAGGATCAGAGAGTTGGAAAAAGAGAAGCAGTTTGAAAAGTACTCAGAGCTCAAAGGAACGGTTACAACCGCTGAAGTGATAAGGGTTACGAGTGATTGGGCAGACATTCGGATCGGAAAACTGGAGACGAGATTGCCAAAGAAAGAGTGGATCCCCAGAGAGGAAATAAAGCCGGGAGATCTGGTGAAAGTCTACATTCTCGACGTGGTGAAAACAACGAAAGGCCCCAAGATCCTTGTGAGTAGAAGGGTGCCAGAGTTCGTCATTGGACTTATGAAACTGGAAATTCCAGAGATAGAAAACGGAATCGTGGAAATAAAAGCCATTGCCAGAGAGCCTGGGGTGCGGACGAAAGTGGCAGTGGCATCTAACAACCCGAACGTTGACCCAATAGGTGCCTGTATAGGTGAAGGGGGATCCAGGATCGCCGCCATACTCAGGGAGCTCAGAGGAGAAAAACTGGACGTTCTCAAGTGGTCGGACGATTCAAAACAGCTCATAGCGAACGCCCTTGCACCTGCCACCGTCATAGAAGTGGAGATCCTTGACAGGGAAAACAGGGCAGCGCGCGTTCTCGTGCCACCAACGCAGCTTTCCCTTGCCATAGGAAGGGGTGGCCAGAACGCCAGACTCGCGGCAAAGCTCACAGGATGGAAGATAGATATCAAACCCATAATGAATCTATGAAGCAGAAAAGGAGGTGCCTCAATGTACGAAGAACTGAGAAATGAATTGAAAAAAAGGAAATACAGAATCACCGCTCAGAGAGAGATGATCCTCAAAATTTTTCTCGAGTCCAAGGGAAGACATCTGGGTGTGGAGGAGGTCTACCGAGAGCTTTTGAACAGGAACGTCAGGATAAGCAAAGCTACTGTCTACAGGGCAGTAGAGCTCCTTGTCGAACTTGGTTTCCTGAGGAAGTTAAACTTCGGAGAGGGGCTGTACAGATACGAGCTCATAGATCGAACTGCTCGTGAATCACACCAGCATGTAATCTGTCAGAGATGTGGCAAGATAGTTGAAATCAACTCAGAGCAGGTCAAGAGAATCGTATCAGATATCTCGGAAAGGACAGGTTACCTCATAAAATGGCACGATTTGAAGTTCTACGGAATATGTCCCGAATGTCAAAAAGAAGAATCAAGGGGATTGGAATCAAAACAAAGAACAGAAACTTCGGGAGAGGAATAACAGGTATCATGTTCGAGAGTTTTATAAGCGCATCGAGGGGAATCGATAGAAAGTTTGCAAACCTCGCTACCACCATTGCAGAGGTCTTGAGACCGAGTAGAAAAAGGAGAAAGGACAGATGAGAAGCCCATGTAACGGGTATCACAGCAAAAGACATCGGGATGGAGAAAAGGAGCGCTGAGATGTTTGTTTCGCCGAAGAAAAGGCAGAGAAAGGGAAGAGAAGCCAGATAAGCCTTTACCGCTAGATCAAATATGTTTTTCGAACCTAGTATGCTCAGTGTTACGAAAAAAGACAGAAGAAAAGAGGGAGTGAAAAGAACGGTGGGGTCCAGAACGATCATCAAAGACCCCACCGTCGCCGTTATATAGGAAGGAGTCGTTTTGAACCCGAAAGTTTTGAGAACCTTCCACAGTGAGATAGTCAGATAAGCCCTCAAAACGGATGGTGTGTTTACAGAGAGTACGTAGGGAATCAAAAGTAAGAGGGCGCCGAACTCCTGATACATCCTCCTCCAGGTGAAAAAAGAGATAAGCGTTGTGTATAGAGAAAAAGCAATTCCCACATGAAGACCCGAAACAGCAAAGAAATGTCCCAAACCACTTCTGTACACGTCATCATTTTTCTTTCCGAAGAGAAGAGAAAAAGCTGTTCCGCTCACTTCTCTTGAGAACGACTCTCTTAGCCTTCTTGGAGAGGGTCTTTCCAGCTCTTTCACGTACGATGGGTGGAAGATACTGCCATCGTAGTACCCTATCGCGTAGATGTACCCTTCTTTAGAAGTCTTTATACTGATAGAATAAACTTTCCTCCACTTCCCCTGAAATACCTTCACATGTGTCACTCGCGATCCTTCTACAAGACCTACCAGTTCGTAACTTCCAGGTGAAAGTGCGCCCAGGGAGTACAGAAAAGCACCAAAAAGAATGAAAGTTACTGCGATGGAAACTTTTCTACTTTTCCTCCAGATCGGGAGTACAATGGGGAAAAG
>NZ_JAGGZH010000121.1 GCF_021162145.1 Thermotoga sp. | reverse complement strand
GTTAGATGGGCTCTCGCGCTATCCATAGATATAGTAAAGTTGGCGATTTCCACGTACGATGGAATGGTCGCTATGACCCCTGGCCTTCCATTGGTTGTGAATAAAAACTTCTATGAATGGTACTTCAAACGACTGGAACCATGGCTTGAGAATCTCACGCTCGATCTTGGAAACGGGGAAACTTTCAAACCATGGGATCCTCAGGCTCCTTGGAGACTTCTTGATTGGGCGCGGAAGATGTACAAGGTAAACATCGATCCAAATAACGAGGAGGAAGTACGCTTGACTCTGGGTTATGGCTGGTGGAAATACGCACCAGATGTAGCAGAGAAACTGTTGAAAAAGCATGGATTTTACAGGGACAAAGATGGAAAGTGGCATCTTCCCAACGGAGATCTGTGGAAGATAACGATCCTCAGGGGACCCGATCCAACTGACATGGCAAACATCGTCATAGAAGGAATAGCAGAACAATGGAAAGAGTTCGGAATAGAGGTTGAGTACAACGTTTCCGCATCTGCTTCAACACTTGCAGGAGAAGGACAATTCGAGGTGGTCAACACTGCACATGGAGGATTTGCAGGAGAACCTTGGGGATTCCATCCGGATCTTTACAGATGTTTCAATGCCTTCAGGAGTGATTTCGTGAAACCCATTGGCGAGTTGACCCTTGGAAGTGCTTTGAGGTGGAGTGACCCCAGAATGGACAAAATCATAGAGGAACTGGAAAGGACAGACTGGAACGACTACGATAAGATCATAGAACTCGGTGTTGAAGGATTGAAAATAGAGATTGAAGAAATGATAGCGATACCGGCGTTCAACTGTCCTATAACAATCGTCTTCGACGAATACTACTGGACCAACTTCCCAAGCCCAGACAACGACTACGCGAGGTGTGATAATTTCACGACGTGGCCACAGCTAAAATACCTCCTTCATAAAGTTCAGCCAACCGGCAGAAGATAAAACTGACGGGGGTGGAACACTCCACCCCCATTCTTCAAGGAGGAACGGTGAATGGCGTTCATCAAAGGCTATCTCATTCCAAGGTTGTTACAGTACTTCATTGTGACGTTTCTTGGACTCACAGCGATTTTCTTTTTACCAAGGTTACTTCCTGTAGATCCCATAAAGCAACAACTCCAACAATATCAAACCTTTGGTGTCTACATTCCTCCCGAGCAGCAAGAAGAAATGATGAGAACATTGAAGCAGCTTTACGGTCTGGAGGGAACCCTATGGGATCAGTATGTGAATTTTTGGAAAAGGTTGTTCACAGGAAACTTTGGACCCTCACTTTCCAGATACCCAATTCCTGTTACAAAGCTCATTGCACAGGCTCTTCCCTGGACAGTGGGGCTGCTTTCTCTCACAACGATTTTGAGCTGGATAGTGGCTGTAATCGCCGGGGGAATTGTGGGTTACTATAGAAAACGCTGGATGGAAGCTCTTGATGTGATTGTTATGATCATAAGACCCATTCCATACTACGTGATGGCTTTGATTTGCTTGATTCTTTTCGCCTATATCTTTCCTATTTTTCCTTTGAGCGGTGGAATAGGGGTGGGGCGTGAGCTTACCTTCAGTTTAGAAACAATCGTTAGCATCCTAAAGCACGGCACTTTACCTGCTCTTACGCTCCTGATAGTGGGCATCGCCTGGCAATTTCAGAGTATGAAACTGATAGTCCAGGTCGTAAAGTCTGAGGATCATGTCTGGTACGCAAAAACAGCAGGAGTAATAGAAAAGATGATAGTGCGCAATCACGTGATCAGGAACGCTATGCTTCCTATGATAACTCAGCTGGGCCTTCAATTTGGAGGAATATTCTCTGGGGCGCTGATCACGGAGATGGTTTTTGCGTATCCGGGAATAGGATGGATCCTGTACGATGCCATTATGAAGGCCGATTATAACCTGATCATGGGGATCATGTGTATCTCCACAGTTGCCGTAACTACTTCTATTCTCCTTCTGGATCTTGTTTATCCTCTTTTTGATCCGCGAGTGAGATACCGATGAAGGTAAGGTGAAGATCATGGGGCGAATTCGAGGAGTCTTTAAAGATCTTTTCAGAGATTACAGATTCACGGTTGCTTTCGTCGTACTGATTTTTCTGTTGTTCCTTTCAGTGTTGTCCTATTTTTCGCCTTACGATCCCGTAAGGATCTACCAAGTACCGCGCGGGCTTCCTCCTTCACTTGAACATCCACTAGGTACCAACTGGCTCGGGCAGGATGTTTTCTGGCGACTCACTTGTGCGGTGAGAAATTCACTGATAATAGCTGTTGTCACAGCGTTGTTTTCACGCGCAATAGCTGTTTTCGTGGGAATATTAGCGGGTTATAAAGGGGGTGGGGTGGACCGTATTTTGATGACAATAGGGGATACAACTATGGTTCTTCCGTTTTTGATCGTGCTCATTGTGATCTCTATGATTCTCAGAGACTGGACAAGATCTTTTTTCAATTTAGGTCTTCTTCTTGCTTTCTTTTCCTGGGCTTGGGACGCAAGAGTAATAAGATCGCAGGTGCTCAGTTTAAGAGAAAGGGATTTCACGTTTGTTGCGATTCTCTCTGGTATGTCAACGTTGAGGATTGTTTACAAGCAATTGCTTCCTCACGTTCTCCCAGTTATATTTACAACGTTCATAAACAACATGGCATGGGCAATAGGTATGGAGATCACACTTGCTTACCTGGGGCTCGGTATCGATCCCACTGTTCCTACCATTGGAACCATGCTTCAGAGAGCGATTTACAGACAGGCTCTCTTCCTCGGACTCTGGTGGTGGCTGGCTGCACCGATTGCTGCCGCAGTTCTGTTGTTCATTGCTCTCTACTGGTTATCCACCAGTATAAGTGAGTATCTGGATCCGAGAGCTCGTTTTCAAAGGATTGGCTTTGGAAGGAAATAACGGAGGTGTCATAGGTGGGCACAACTATTCTTGAAGTAAGGAATCTCACGAAGGTGTTCACTGTGGGATCCTGGATATTCAGAACAAAAATTGTCGCGGTTGACGATATATCTTTTTCTTTAAGAAGGGCAGAGATATTCACTCTGGCAGGGGAAAGTGGATGTGGGAAGACAACAACAGCACGAATGATTTTGGGATTCGAGGAACCGACATCTGGTGATATTGTGTTTGAAGGTGTAAGTATCCATGAATGGAAAAAGAAAAGGAAGGAATTCATGAAAAAAGTGCAGGCGGTGTTTCAAAATCCATTCGAAGGTTTCAATCCCCTTCTCAGCATAGATGACATATTCTTCGAGACAATACGTAACTACGCCCTTGCTTCCACAAACGATGAGGCTAGGAAGTTGATCGACGAGAAACTAAAGCTTGTCGGATTGAGTTTTGAAAACATAAACGGGCGCTATTCAAGTGAACTCTCTGGAGGACAACTTCAAAGGGCTTTGATCGCTCGTGCTTTGCTGAGTAATCCTTCACTTTTGATAGCAGATGAACCCGTCTCCATGGTGGATGCTTCTCTCAGAATGTCTATTGTCAATCTTTTTGCTCGGTTGAGGGACCAGCTTGGAGTGAGCGTTGTTTACATTACCCACGATCTAGCAACGGCTTATTACGTAAGTGATCGCATAGCAATCATGTTTCGAGGGGATATCGTGGAAATGGGACCGGTGGAAAAAGTGCTGACAGATCCTAAGCATCCGTACACGCGCCTACTGCGCGAGTCCATACCAGAACCCGATCCTGAGAAGAAATGGAGGGAAGAAATCACCATAGCAGATACGGAATATGAAGAGTACCTGAGAAAAGGATGCAAATTTGCAGGAAGGTGTCCTGAAGTAATGAGTGTTTGTAAAGAGGAAAAGCCTCCTGAGATTATGGTAGATGGTTCCATGGTGAGGTGTCATCT
>NZ_JAGGZH010000120.1 GCF_021162145.1 Thermotoga sp. | reverse complement strand
TCTCTTTTCTCTGGCCTTCTTGGCGAAGTTCACCATCGATATTGTTTCTCCAGTGTGTGAGATAGCAACCAGAAGATCTTCAGAAGACGCAGTCGCGAGTATGGTAGCGATGATGTGATCGTCGTTGGAAAACAAACAGTTCTTCCCAATGCGGGTGAACTTGTGGAACGCATCGAAGGCAACTGCTGCAGACGCCGCAAAGCCAATGAATATTATTCTTCTGGCACTTTTAAACATCTCCACCGCTTTCTCGATAGAATCCACATCCAGGGAGTTCAGCGTATCCAGGATGGCTCTCACTGTTGCTTTGAATATCTTTTCGGTGATGGTTTCTGTGTCGTCTTCACTGGATACATCTTCATACACTATCTCGAGAGGAACTCTAGAGATGCTCTGAGCCAGGAGCACTTTGAACTGCTGAAAACTACTCAATCCCAGCTTCTTGTAGAACTTCACCACAGAAGCTTCGCTCTTTACACCCGCTTTTTTGCTGAGATCGCTGATGGAACTCTCTATGATCCCTCTCGGATCCGAGAGGACAACGTTTGCTATTTGCTTTTCCGCATTGGTGAACTCCTCGTACTTTTCACGAATCCTCTGGAGAACATCCATGCTGAAGCCCTCCCTATATGGCTGTAGAGCCTCCATCTATGCTTATGATACTTCCAGTCATAAAGCCCGCCTCATCGCACGCAGCAAAGAGAATGGCAAAAGCGATTTCCTCTTCTTTTCCGAGCCTTTTCATGGGAATCCTGGAAGTCATCTTCTTTAGAAGTTCCTCCGGATTCGGTGATGCGTTCACTCTCGTCATCAATCCTTCAGATTGCGTGGTACCCGGGCATACCGCGTTAACTCTGATTCCATAGTCCACGTAGTCCACAGCAAGAGACCTTGTAAGGCCCAGAAGTGCTGCCTTGGAGACGCTGTAAACACATCTTCTTTGGATTCCCACCAGTCCAGCTTCAGACGAAACGTTTACAATAACTCCACCACCTTGTTTTTTCATCTGTTCGACCGCGTACCTGGAGAGAAGAAACGGGCCCTTCACGTTTACATCGATCGTTCTGTCGAAGTCCTCCTCTGAAGTTTCTTCTATGTTTCCGTATGGAACTATACCAGCGTTGTTCACCAGGATATCAAGCCTCCCAAAAGTTTCCACCGTCCTTTTCACTATCTGTTCAGCATCTTTTGCAACATCACCGAAAACGAAAATTGCCTCTCCACCTTTGCTCTTTATCAGTTCTACTGTTCCATTACCTTTTTCCTCAGAGATATCGTTCACCGCCACCTTTGCTCCTTTCTCCGCGAACATGACGGCGGCTTTCTTTCCTATTCCCGATCCTGCACCGGTTATCAGTACCACTTTTCCTTGAAAGTTCATAGTTTCAATCCCTCCTTATCCAAAGATGAGATTCGGTATGAACAAAACAAGCTGCGGGAAGAAAATGATGAGGAGTATAGCTATCACCGTTACTATGAGGAAAGGCCAAGATGCTTTCACGTACTCTTCCAGGGTAGCTCCGAGAACAGAACAACCTGCGTACATCGACGCTCCAACGGGAGGAGTCTGATTTCCCATGGCAGCGGACAAAATGAACACCAGACCAAAATGAACAGGATCGATCCCCACCTGCCTTGCCACCGGAAGAAGAACAGCTGTGAGCATGAGGATCAAAGCCGTCGCATCCACGAACAAACCTGCGAACACGAGGAATATGGAAATCATGATCATCAACAAGCTCGGATTGCTGGTGATACCGAGCAGGAACTGAGCAAGTCTTTCCGGGATTCTCTCCCAGATCATCCCATATCCAAAGATGGCGGACATCGAAAGAATGAACATGACGCTACCGATATCACCAAGAGAGTTCTCAAGGGTTTCCCAATAGAAAGTCCTGAAAGACATCTCTCTGTGAATCAGAAAACCAACCAACATTCCGTACAACACGGCAAAAGAACCAACTTCCGACGGGGTGAAAATACCCCCTCTAAGACCAACGATCAACAGGACGGGGAAAATGAGCGCCCAGATGCTCTTTCCCAGCGCTTCAACAATTTCCTTCCCCGACGCACGCTTTTCCCTTTCCGGAGCAAGATTCAATCTATTTGCGACAGACCAGATAGTGATCATGTAGACGACCATCAAAAGAAGACCAGGCCCAATTCCCGCCGCGAAAAGTCTTCCAATGGAAACCTGCCCTATCGTACCGTAGATGATGAAGGCGATCCCCGGAGGTATGATCGGCGTGATTAAAGATGTCCAGACGTTGACAGCCACGGCAAAACCTCTTGGATACCCTCTTCTCAACATCTCGGGCCCAAGCATTCTTGTTTCCATCGCTGCGTCCGCTATACTGGAACCAGAAACTCCTCCCATCAGTGTGGAGAGAACCGCTGACACTTGACCGAGTCCACCTTTCATATGTCCAACAAGTGTGGAGGCAAAATCAAGAAGCCTTTTTGTCACACCAGCGGAGTTCATCACATTCCCCGCCACTATGAACATGGGAATAGCCAAAAGGGCGAAGTTGACCGTCTGAGAGAGCAACCTTTGAATAGGAATTGTAATGGGAAGTTCAGGGTGTTGAAGAAACCATAGAAAACCAGATATTCCAATTGCAAATGCAACAGGCATACCCAGAATCAAAAATACCGCAAACGCGATCAACACTATGAGCATATTACTGTGCCTCCTTCTTGTTGCGGAATTCGGCCATTATCTTCAAAATGGTGGTTCTGAACAGGAGCATCCCGCCGACAGGAACACTCAAGGTAACCCAGGTGTAGCTGAAGTTTGGCATACCAACGAAGGTTCTGTACCTCGTTTTATAAGACAGGTAAAAGCCCCACACGATCAAATAGAAAGAAAACGCAAGAATGATGAAGTAATTTATGAGTCTTATGATCCTCTGTTTCCGCTCCGAAAGGCGTTTCACAAAGATGTCTACAGACATCATCTTATTTTCGCGCCATGCAACATCCACAGCAAAGAAACACGCCCAGCCGAACAGAAACGTGCTGAAATCCACCGCCCAGTTTATGGGATGGCCGATGAATCTTGCTACACCTGAAGCAAAAACCATGACGATCATCACAAGAAGAAGTATCTTGGCAGAGTGCTTTTCGATCTTCAAAAGAATCTCGTCCAGCTTTTTCACGTCTCTCACCTCTGTCGGAATAGAATGAATGCCCAGCCCAAAAGAGGGCTGGGCTGCTAGTGATTACTCTCCCTTCACGTCTCTGATTAGCTGGTTGAGGGCATCTTCGAGTCCAAGCTTCTTGTACGCTTGCTTTGCTCTTTCTACGAAAGCTTCCTTGTCGATCTCAGAAGCAGGTATCACCGTCATACCCTTTTCGATACATTTCTGTTTGAACTCTTCTTCGAGTTCCTTCATGATCTTGAGTGAAACCTCGATCCCTGCTTTGTCCATTTCCTCCTCAACTATCTTCTGATATTCTGGTGGCAGGCTGTTGAACCAGTCTGCACTGACGATTTCGAAGTTAATGAGGAGGAAGTGTCCCGTTTCGGACATGTACTTCAGAACCTCGTACAGACCACCGTTGTAGACGTTGGCGTAGGTGAGTTCTGCACCGTCAACCGCCTTAGTCTGGACTGCCGTGTAAATTTCTCCAAAGTTGATGGCAACCGGCACCGCTCCGAGAGCCCTTATGGATTCCTGCCATGCCGGCGCACCCGGCGTTCTGATTCTGAGTCCCTTGAGATCCTCTGGTTTCCTGATAGGCTTGTTCGTCACAAAGTGTCTGTAGCCTTGTACCCAGTAGAACGAGAGAACCTTTATACCGTATTTTTGCTCGAGTTCCTTCAACCATTTCTGCATTGTGGGAGACTGTTTGATCTTCTTCAGAACTTCAATAGCTTCTTCGGGTGTTTTTGCTCCCATGAAATCGATGAAGTACGCAAGGTTCATTACTCCTATGTCTTTCACGTACATGCCGAGCCTTGCGGAGTCCGTGTTCCATCCAAGAGGAGCCCCCATTCTGATCTGCTCGATAATGTCTTCTTCTACACCAAGTTGCGAGCTCGGGTAGACCTCGATTTTCACATCTCCGTTTGTCCTCTCCTCGACAGCTTTAGCCCACTTTAAAAACGCCTGGTGATAGGGTTCACCGGGAGCAAGAACGTGTCCAAATTTCAAAGTATACTTAGCTCCGAACATGAGAGAAGCAAGTAATACTCCCAAAATCACCGCCAGCAGAACCTTTCGACTCATTAACCCACACCTCCTTTGTAAAAATATTTTTTTCTTAGGATCCATTCAAACACATTTTGCAAAAAAATTTTATGTCGCCCAGAAGTGCGAAGTCAATGGTTAACATTTCTGTTACATAATGTGGTGATAGGATATTGGTGAGGAGGGACTGAGATGCGGGTGTTCGCTTTTCTTGGTGACAGATACCACGATCACGATCTTTTCCTGGAAACGCTGAAAGACGCTTTGAACGGGGAAATCCACGATCTTCGACCAGAGGAATTCTCGGAAATTAGGAAACTTCCCGATCTTGTTGTCATAGGAAGGTGGAATCTCATCGATGATGAGAAGCTTTGGTTGGATGAAGAGAGCGTGAGATTTCTGGAAGAATATGTCAAAACGGGCGGAAAACTCTTCGTCTGGCACTCCGGACTTGCCCGCTTCCCCGAGAGCTACAACAGACTCGTCGGAGGAAGGTTCATACACCATCCGCCACAGAAAAAAGTGAGATACTACGGAAAAAATGTTGAATTCGAACTGATAGATGAACACTACTTCGTTGAGCTGTACTCGGATGTGGAGATCTTCTTCTGGAGTGAATCAGAAGATGGTATTTCCAGCGCAGGATGGGTGAAGAGATTCCACAAAGGAAAGATACTGGCCCTCACGCCAGCTCACAGTGAGGGCCTGAAAGACGAAGCTTTCAGAAACTTTTTGAGAAATGCTCTTTCTTCTTTCATAGTTCAAACTTCCTGATAGCTTTCCACCGGATAGTCGATCTCTTCAAGCTTCTTCAAAACGCTATTCAGATCTTCTGTTTCGACGATCACTTTCTTTTCTTCCACACTCACTTCGTAGTTTTTGATCCCAAGTTCGTCTAGTGCCCTCGAAATTCTCATCTTGCAATGATTGCAGGAAATATCCGGAACGTTGAGAATGTACCTCATAATGGCACCTCCTCATAGAAATTGCAATTTTCTCTCGATGCACCGTTTTTCGCTTTTCATGTGCTCGAGAAAAAACAACCTGACACTCATTCTTTCACCCTCATGGAATTGAGGGTCACGGTGATGGAACTGAACGCCATGGCGATCTCCGCGATCACCGGATGAAGCAGTCCCATCATCGCCATTGGAATGGCTATCACGTTGTAGAAGAAGGCCCAGAACAGGTTCTGTTTTATGATTCTGAATGTTTTTCTTGATACTTCGATGGCATCGACGACTTTCGATATACCACCTTTTGTTATGATGATGTCTGCACTGTCGATAGCAAGGTCAGTCCCTGAACCTATCGCTATTCCAACATCTGCCCCTTTCAAAGCGGCGGCGTCGTTCATACCATCTCCCACCATTGCGACTTTCTTTTCCTGAGCCTGATAGGACCTCACAAGGTCCAGTTTTTCGGAAGGCTTCACACCTGCGTGGAACCTCTCTATACCAAGGCGCCTTGCAACCGCTCTTGCGGTCTTCTCATTATCTCCCGTTATCATGACAAGCTCTATTCCCATCTCCTTGAGCCTTCTCACAGCCTCAGGACTGTCTTCTCGGATCGGATCTTCTATAGCGAGGAAACCCACAACTTCACCGTTTTTCCTCACCTCAACTACAGTCTTTCCTTCTTCTAGAAGAGAATCGTACCTTGAGTAATCCAAAGGTTTTCCAATAAAATATTCTTCCCCTTTGTAAAATGCCCTCACCCCTTCTCCCGGAATCTCTTCCACATTCACAACCTCAATTGGAATCTATCAAAGGCCAAAGAGCACGACAATGTTGTAAAAGGATGGGAAGCCCCCCGGTTCTCCTCTTGTGACTATCTACACAAGGTCAAACACTTTCATCGTAAAGATGCATCCAAGGATCAGCGTGGTTATGATTACCGGTTTTAAGCAGGGAAGTGTTATGTAAAGAATTTTTTGCCATCCCCTAGCTCCATCTATTTCCGCACTTTTATAAAGCTCCTCGGGAATCTCTCTCAAACCCGGTGTCGACTTATGCCGTACATTTTCCCTTGTGATGACAAGGCATATAAGAAAGGAATTCCTGCCATGAGATCAATGATTCTGGAATTTCCGGACGACCTTACCTGTTCGTATCTGGACAGACAGTACACGCTGGAAGAATCGTTTCTCGTTGTGCCGAGCTTCAGTGAAACCGGAGAGGTGACTTACTACCTTCCAGAAGGTGTCTGGACACATCTTCTCACGGAAGAAAGGGTGGAAGGAGGAAGGTGAAGAACGGAAAAAGTACGACTATTTCGGGCTTCCCCTTTTCGTGAGATCAAATACCATTCTTCCAATGGGAATTGTAGACAACAGACCAGATTACAACTACGCAGATGGTGTTACACTGAACGTTTTCGAAATTTCGAACAAAGCAGTGAGTGTCTACAACACTTCAAATGAGGAGGAACTGTCCGTGAAGGGGAAAAGAAGAGAAAACGAAATACACGTTGAAATCTTGAGAGATTCCGGAAAACCCTGGAAGTTGTTGTTCTGGAATGAAAGGATTGAAGCAGTGAAAGAAATCGAAATTGGGGAAACAGAAAGAGGAACAGAAGTAACTCTCAAATCTCAGAGAGCCGTACTAAAAACAAAGTGAGGGCGCGCGGGCGCCCTCATTTCATCAGCACAAAATCGATATTGGAGATCTCACAGAAGATTCTGATTTCCTCTACATAGTCTCCATAGACACCGTGGATGTGGTTGGAGGAATACCTAGACAAGAACTCATTTATTGGTGTCTCCATCTTCAAAAACGCGTGTGGCCAGTTGTCCTGTATGCTGTCTGCTATCTCGTAGTTTTTCTCTTCTCCAAAGTCCATGAACTCTCCAGGAATAACTGTGAACCTGTACCTTCCATCCTCTCTTGTGAGTCTTCCAAGTGTCACTCTTCCAGGAGCTGCTATGTGTTTTACTGCAGCCCCTCCTGCAGGGAAATAGAACGTCTGTGGATAGAACTCCACCTTCTTCATATTCTCATCTGGCTCGAACGATCTGGCCGCAAAGTACGTGGCGTGGTTCCCTGAGTTGCACAGGTCCAGTATGTCGTGCTCTTTTACGTAGTGCCTTACGTCTGCAAAGAGCACCGGAGTTTTTGCAATCAGTTTGAATATCTGCATCGTGAGTGCTCCATCGGAGTCTGCCTCTGTTGCACACACGATCGGCTCGTGCTTTCCCTCCCAGTCGTAGGGGTCGTTCAGGAAGGCTTCTGTCACATCCATGGTGACGAAGTGTTCTGTGAGTTCGAGCTGCCCTTTTATCCCCACAAAGTCCAATTCCATCTCTTCCACGATCTCTCTCACCGCGTGGTAGCTCTTTATTTGAAGTTCCAGCTTCTCTGGTGTGAGATACTTTCCGTCGTAGTGCACCGCCTTCGCCTTCTCCTCTATCCACAGTCTTCCTTTCCTTGCTTTTTCGTCAGTTATCTGCTGGCTTCTTCGCACGATCTCGAACTGATCTATGTGCTCTACATCTACTCCAAAGATCTTGTTCCACAGATCCACGTTCGGCACGGCAGTGTACATTCCCATCGATCTTCCACCGAACACACCGTACCTTTGCCCTCTCAGCTTCTTGTAAGTGCTCCCTGCCCTGATGAACGCCAGAACTTTCCTGAGGACCTCCTCATCCTCTATGTCACCCCACATCCTGTAATGCTTCGTTCCATCTTGTTCCAGAGCTCCCGCTGCAGAAAGCATCGCCACCATCCCGGGATACTGGGGATTTATGTTGGAAAAGAGCAAAAAAGGACCCGGTGCAAATTTGCTCGCAAGTACTGTAAAATGTGGAAACGCCCATACCGCGTAGTTGAATATCGTTACTTCTGCTCCCTCTTCTGCCAGTCTTTTTGCTTCTCTCTTCGCTATCGACGGTTTCCACACGATTTCCTTTGCCCTTATAACCTCCACTTCACCCGTCTCTTCCAACGTCCTCACTATTTTGTCTTCAAATCCTTTCACAATCCTCTCCAGCTCTTTGTGTACGTATTCCCTCCCGTCAGAAAAGCTGATAAGTCCCACCTTGTACTTTTCCATGATTTGACCCTCCTTCCAGTATCACCTTTTCTTTCTCAACTGATCTATACCAACGGCAATGACAACAATCACACCAACCAATACCCTTTGCCAGAAAGGATTGATGTTCAAGTGAACCGATCCGTTGTATATCGTGGTCATAACCAGTGCTCCAAAAAATGCACCAAGTGCGCTTCCCTCAGCCCCGGATAAGCTTGCTCC
>NZ_JAGGZH010000119.1 GCF_021162145.1 Thermotoga sp. | reverse complement strand
CCAAAAACTAGCCTTCCGCTGTGACCTTCCACTGTTGGTTGTGGAAAATATGGAATGTCTTTATAATCTATAGTAGTACGATTCTCCACGGCTTCTGTAAACAAGCTGAAACCGGATCCAAGAACGATGAGAATTTCGGGTGAAATACTCGTTCTTTTCATTATGTAGTCCCTTGCTTCTTTGATCTTCGTAATCATGTTTTTTTATCACCTCCGTATCAGTACTATTCTACTACAAAGAGGTGTTCAGCATGTATCCAAGGGTCTTGATAAACTTGAAAGAAATCGAGGAGAACGCCAGAAGAATTGTTCAAATGGCAGAAAAAAGAGGCATAGAGATAGTGGGAGTTACAAAGGTAACACTGGGGGATCCAAACTTCGCTGAAGCCCTGAAAAGGGCAGGAATAAAAATCTTAGGAGAATCAAGGTTGAAAAACGTTCTCAGAATGAAGAAAGCGGGGATAGAAGGACCTTTTATGCTACTGAGACTTCCAATGATGAGCGAGCTGGTTGAGGACGTAAAGCATTTTGACTACATAATGGTTTCTGATCCAAAGGTTGCCCAGATGGTGGACGAGTTGTCCAGGGAAATGGGGAGAGCCGTGAAAATCATCTACATGATCGATGTGGGGGACTTGAGAGAGGGAGTGTGGTACGAGAGAGCGGTGGAGGAGATCGCTCAGTGTAGGACTGCGAACATTGTGGGAATAGGGACGAATTTTGGTTGTTATGGTGGTATCATCCCTACAAAGGAAAAGTTCGAGACGTTGCTCAGCATAAAAGAGAGACTGGAGAAAGAACATGGCTTCAACATTGAGATAGTGTCTGGTGGCAACACTCCTACATTGTTTGCGTTGGAAAATGGAGAGATTCCAGAAGGTGTTAATCAGCTGAGGATAGGAGAGGCGATCGCACTCGGAAGAGATATAACGAACAACCGTGTGATAAACTGGTTGTCTCAGGACACGTTCATTGTAGAAGCGGAAGTGATCGAAGTGAAGGAAAAACCATCGATTCCCGTTGGAAAGAGGGGTTTGGATGTCTTCGGTAGAAAGGTGGCATTCGTCGACAAAGGTGTGAGGAAGAGAGCAATCTGTGCTCTCGGTGAGCAGGACATAGACAGCAGAGGGCTCATACCAGTGGACAAAGGGGTGGAGGTGCTTCACGCCTCCAGCGACCACGTGGTCTTGGATGTAACCGAATACGGTGATGTGAAGGTGGGGGACGTGTTCAGGTTCAGAATGACGTATTCCTGCCTTTTGAAGACGATGACTTCTCCTTTTGTGGAAAAGCGTTATGAACCGTCGATTTGAGGAACGAGTCTTAATACGAGGAGGAAATCGCTTTGAACGAGAAAAAACTCGTGGAAGCCTTGAAGAAAAAGGAGAATTGGGCCTACGAGCTTCTATACAGAGAGTTCGCACCCAAGATAGGAAGCATCGCAAAGAGTTATCTGAACACGGACGACGTGGACGATGTGGTACAGGACGTCTTTGTGAGGATTTTCAAGGGCATCAAAAAATTCAGAGGAGATTCGAAGCTCTCCACGTGGATTTACAGGATAGCGGTGAACGTTTGCAAAGACTATCTTCAGAAGTACAAGAGAAGGAACGAATTCCTCACGGATTTTCAGGAAAGTGACAGCGAAGATGAAATCTACATCCAACCGCAAGCCAGGGAGAGTGTAATCGAAGAGGTAATGCGTTCTATAACGGTCGAAAAAGTTCAGAAGGCTCTAGAAAAGCTCTCACCAGAAGATCGATTGCTTATAAAACTCCGAGATATAGATGGATTGAGTTACGAGGAGATCGCGTCCGTGCTTCAAAAACCAGTTGGAACTGTCAAGAGCAGGCTTCATTACGCAAGAAAAAGATTGGGAAAGTTGTTGAAAGAGGGTGAAAGGGTTGAAAGATGACAGACTAAACAGGATCCTCGATGGAGAAGAGCCCGTTGAAAACCTACCGAGAGATCTGCTCGAGGAGTATCGAGCCTACAAAGAGGCGATATCGCTCTACAGAATACGTTGTGAATACATTCCGAGCAGCAGATTGATGGAGAAGATTTTAAAGGCGAGAAAACGCAGAAAACTCATTTTCTCCACCGTTCTCACAGGTGTGATCGCTTCATTGCTTTTGCTTTCTCTCGTTTTCGATATTTTTCCAGCCTTTCCTTCCAAACCAGAGGTTGTTCAGAATCAAAAGTCAGTGGTCAACGAGGTTATCAACTACATAAAAACAGTGGAAGTGGTGAACGACGGATGGTGATAACGTGAAAAAGCACGCGTTCGTACTTCTCTTCTTAATAACGGCTACGATCTTCGCATTGCCCGAAATTGTTGAAAAGTGGATATACTCGAATTACTACGCCAAGAGAGTCATGATCGAGATAGGGCTCAAGACACGCTTCAGGTACGAGGAGGTTTACAAGTGGGGAGCCGACAAGATGGTACTCGTTCACGAGCCGGTCAGAGTGAACTGGGTCAGATTGGGCCAGAACTGTTATATGGGTTCCGATACAATCCTGAGGAGATCACCGATGTTGATCCTGGATCTCGAAGATCTGGCTTTCAAGGAAATTTTGCAGGGGAGGAATCTCATTCTCAGGAAAGCAGATGAGGGATACGAAATCACATTGCATGATACTGGAGAATATCGAATCCTTCTGACCAAGGATGGCCTTCCAAGAGAGATAGAAAGAAACTACATGAACACGAAGAGCAAGCTCCTTTACGAAGAAGTAGAACCTCTCTCTGTTTCTAAAGAAGATGTCTTGAGAGATTACTCTCTTGAGGACTCGGAGATCGAGTTTCCGAAAGAGCTGGTGAGTGTCCTGAACAACTTCAAGTTCATCATCATCAGAGAAGGAACATCCGGGCTCGAAATAGAGGGTATTTACAAGAACGGACAGAAGGTAGAAATATTTATTGGAAGTGACCTGCCGAAAGGTGCTTTAAGAATCAATGTAAACGGTCTGGAAATAGCGATAATTGCCGATAAAGAAACTCTTGAGGAAATAAAGGTGATTCTGAAAAAATGAAAGCGCTGATCCTCGATGGATACGTTGACGAGCCTGCCGTTTTTGGTGTTCCACCTTACATAAGCCCTTACGTCAGATACCTTGCAGGTGCTCTTGTTCTGGTAGGATTGGAAGTTGATTACGTCACCATAGACAGGGTGAGGAAAGAGCAGCTGTGGGAAAGCGCCAACGAATACGATTACCTCTTCGTGGTGGCTGGTACCACCGTTCCAGGGCGGTATAAAGGAGGAACTCCTTTAACCCTTGGCGAGCTTCAGAAGATACTGAGTCTTGCCAGAAGACCCCTGAAGGTTGTAGGAGGGCCCATTGTCAGAGGTTATTCCCCCAAAGGAGGAACCGTCGCCAGACTTCCAGAAATTCAGGCAGATTATCTAGTGACAGGAGACGTGGAAGCGTTCGTACTTTCTTACTTTCGAGGGGAACCCGATCCAACGGCAAAAGGTGACTACGAAACGATCGATAGAGTTGCTCCCTACGGTGTTGTCATTCTTAAGAAACACCCGAACTTTCCACACATCATTTGCGAAATAGAACTGTCTAGGGGATGTGAAAGAGAAACCTTCTGTACCTTCTGTACGGAACCTATCCTCCATGGAAGACTAACGTCGAGAAAAGTTGAGTCCATTCTGAAGGAGATAGAATCTCTTTACAAGGTAGGATGCAGAGCGTTTCGTTTTGGTAGAACAGCGAATATCCTGGCCTACGGATCTGACATGAACGCCGGAAAACCCTCTCCCGAATTGATCGAAGAGCTGTATTCTGGAACCAGAATGGCTGCTCCTTCCCTGGAGGTTCTTCATACCGACAACGCCAACCCTGCCTATCTAGTTAAGTACGAGAAAGCGTGCAGGAAGATCGTGGAAACCATCGTCAGGTACAACACACCCGGTGACGTCTTTTCCTTTGGCGTGGAATCCTTCGACGAAGCCGTTTTGAGAAAGAACAATATACAGGGCTCTCCTGAAGAGTTCCTGAAAGCCGTTGCCATCGTAAACGAAATAGGAGGTGGGCGTGTAGAAGGGGTACCAAAGCTGCTTCCTGGTATAAATCTGATCTTTGGTCTTCCCGGTGAAACTGAACGGACTCTTGAGAAAAATTACTTCTACTTGAAGAAGATACTGGATGACGGATACCTTCTGAGAAGAATCAACATCAGGAAACTTCTTGTGTATCCAGAGACACCCGTATACGAGTATTTCAAAATCAGGAAACACAAAGTCAAAAGTTACCTTCACGAAAGATGGAAAAGAAAGATCCGGGAAGAGATCGATCATGAGATGTTGAAACGAGTCTTCCCTGTGGGAACAGTTTTGAGAAAAGTGATACCGGAGTACGTGGAGGGAAAGTTCACCTTCGGAAGGCAACTTGGGAGCTATCCTATTCTGGTGGGTGTTCCCGGTGTGCACACCGATGTAATGGACGTTGTAGTTGTTTCACACGGGGAACGATCCGTTACCGCCATCCCTTACCCTCCCTCTGTGAACAGCATGTCACTCGAGGAGCTCACCACGATACCAGGAATCGGCCAGGCACTGGCGAGGAAGATCATCCTGAACCGACCGTTCAGAAGTTGGAGTGAATTGGAGAAGATCGTTCCTCCTGAAACGGTAGGAATACTAAAAAAGATAGGCATTTCTTTACAGCAGGTGTAAAATATTTACGGGGGATGAGCATGAAAGAGCTCAAACAGGAACGTTTGAAGTCTATTTTGAGAATACTCGAGAGATCCCGAGAGCCTGTCAGCGGTTCCAAGCTGGCAAAAGAGTTTGGTGTGAGCAGACAGATAATCGTTCAGGACATCGCCTATTTGAGGAGCCAAGGATACAGCATAATTGCAACCCCCCGGGGATACGTCTTCGGCGGGGGAAAAACGAAGGTATCGAAGCTTGTCGCCGTAAAACACGGGCCAGAGGATATAAAAGAAGAATTACTCTGTATTGTGAGAAACGGAGGAAGGGTTATAGATGTGATCGTGGAGCACCCGGTTTACGGTGAAATCCGGGGGATCATCGATGCTTCCACAGAAGAGGATGTTCTGAAGTTCGTCAGTCTCATGGAGATGGCGAAAACAGAACCCCTCCTGAAACTGTCTGGGGGAGTGCACCTTCACACCATAGAGGCGCCGGATGAGGAAATTATGAAAAAAATATTGAAAGAGCTGAAGGAGAAAGGTTTCTTGATAGAGGAGGGATAAGGT
>NZ_JAGGZH010000118.1 GCF_021162145.1 Thermotoga sp. | reverse complement strand
GAGGACCTTTCTTTCGCTGATCTGTTGATGTTTCCAAGACTGACGGGAAATCTTCTGATGGGGGTTTTGCCCTTCAGAATTGAAAAGTTTGAGAAACTGGAACCGTTCTACGTGGGTCTACTCCGATACATATCGAGGAGCTTGAATATTCCCGTGATCTCGCCCGGTGTGGAGACTTTCAAATCGCCACCGGACATTCTGGTGGTGAAGAATGGGGAGATTCATCAGCGTTACACACCGAGAAACGGTCATCTCGTTGTAGATCTGGACGACTGGCGCGTGGCGATTCTGGGAAAAGAAGAAACTCTGTCCTCGAAGGTCTTGAGACCTCTTGTGGAGAAAGAGGTGTTCACTTTCATACACTTTGACCTGAAAGCAGAAGAGGAGGACTGGTGGAGTGAGAAGAGAGGACTGTGGGCCAGATCCCAGAGTCTTGAAGTGTTCGGAATAAAGCTTTCTCCAAAAGGGACCTTTCGGGATAGATCCTACAAGGGGAAGAGTTACATGAGTGCTCCCATCCCCCTCACACCAAACCTGACAGGCTTCCTGAGGCAAGATGGTAGCGTGAAGATGTCGGCCGATCTTGAGCTGGAACTCCTGAAGGAGAGAAGGCACAGGATAGATACGGTGAAACACATCCTCTTCAGAAGATGAGGCGACTTTGCAGACGTGGAGGTGCAAAATGTGCTGGTGAACATGGTCAGCGAAAGAGTTGAAAAAGCAGTTTCTGAACAGTATGGTACGGCCGTGGACTTCGAAGTCGAGATACCTCCGAGAAAGGAGTTTGGTGACCTCTCCACCAACGTCGCTATGAAGCTTGCAAAGCAGTTGAAAAGGAATCCTCGAGAGATAGCCCAGGAAATCGTCGGAGTACTCAATGAAGACAGTATCTTCGACAGAATAGAGGTCATGGGACCTGGCTTTATAAACTTCTTTTTCTCGAACAGGACCCTCCAAGAGGTCGTGAAAACGATACTCGAGCAAAGAGAAGAGTACGGTAGCGAGAATGTGGGAAAGGGATTGAAAGTACAGTTCGAATACGGAAGTGCAAATCCCACGGGACCTTTCACGGTGGGACACGGCAGGCAGATCGTGATCGGGGATGTGCTGTCAGCGGTCTTCAAGGAGCTCGGCTACGACGTCACAAGGGAGATGTACATAAACGATGGGGGAAAGCAGATAAAACTTCTGGCACAGTCTCTTTGGGCAAGGTACAACCAGTTGCTCGGTGTGGAGAAGGAGATACCGGAAGGTGGTTATCGTGGGGAATATCTTGTGGACATCGCAAAAGAGCTGGTGAACGAAATAGGGGATAGGTACAAAGGCGTGTGGAACGAAGAAGTGGAAGAGTTCTTCAAAAGCGTTGCTCTCAATCGTATCCTCTCCTCCATGAAGAATACACTGGAAAGGATGGGCTCATCGTTTGATGTCTATTACTCCGAAATGAGTCTCATAGAAGACGGTACCGTTGAAGAGGTGTTGAAGATACTGAGAGAGAAGAATCTGGTTTACGAAAAAGATGGAGCTTTGTGGCTTAAGGTGTCGGCGTTTGTAGAGGAAGACGACAAGGTCCTCGTGAGGAGCGATGGAACGTACACGTACTTCATGACGGACATTGCCTATCATTACAAGAAGTACAGAAGGGGATTTGCAAGGGTCTACGATATCTGGGGAAGTGACCATCACGGACACATCCCACGGATGAAGGCGGCGATGAAAGCTCTTGACATACCCGATGATTTCTTCAACGTCATTCTCCACCAGTTCGTCACGCTGAGACGTGGTGGAGAAACGGTTCGCATGTCTACAAGGGCGGGAGAGTTCATCACCCTGGACGAACTCCTGGACGAGGTGGGAAAAGATGCAACACGTTACTTTTTCGCCATGGTAGACCCAAACAATCACATGGTCTTCGACATCGACCTTGCCAAGGCAAAAACCATGGACAACCCCGTCTACTACGTTCAGTACGCACACGCGAGGATATCGAATCTTTTCCTGAACGCGGAGAAGAAGGGAGTTGAGTTCGAGGAGGGAAAGAATCTCGATCTTCTCGGAAATGAAGAAGAGAGAACTTTGATGAGGAACCTTGGAATGTTCACCTGTGTTTTGAAAGAAGTGGTCAAGATGTTCGCTCCGAACAGGCTCACCAACTACCTTCAGATGCTCTCAGAATCTTTCCATGTTTTTTACACGAAACACGTGATCGTTGCTCCTGAAAACAGGGCACTTTCAAACGCGAGGTTGAACCTTGCCCTCGCAACAAAGATCGTTTTGAAAAAAGGATTGGAACTCCTTGGAGTCTCAGCACCGGAAAGGATGTGACAGATGCTGGAGCACGTGAGAATAGACAAAATGGTCAACGGAGGATACGGCCTTGCCCGGCTTCAGAGTGGAAAGATCGTCCTCGTAGAAGGAGCGTACCCCGGGGAAGAAGTATTGATCAAAACGTTTCGAGAGAAAAAGGACTTCGCTTTCGGAAAGGTAGTATCTCTGATAAAAGAATCGGAGGATCGAATAAAACCTCCCTGCAAGTATTTCGGTCGCTGCGGAGGGTGCCACTGGATGGACATAAGATACGAAAAGCAACTCCTCTACAAGAAAGCAATCATCGAAGATCTCTTTGAGAGAGTAGGGTTGAGTGTTGAAGTAGAGGATGTGGAACCCAGCGATCTCGTGTTCCATTGCAGAACGAAGATGGAGTTTCACCTTCAGGGAAGAAGACTGGGGCTGAAGCAGCGTGGTTCTGATCTTGTGATCGACGTCAGATCCTGTGAAGTGGCACCGGAAGGGACCAACGAAATACTGGAGATCATCAGGGAAGCGATTCAGGTGCTGAACATACCAGTTTACAATCGGTTGACAAAGAGAGGAGTACTGAAGCACGTTGTTGTCAGGTACGCCTTCAGCACAGATCAGCTCATGGTCATCTTCGTAACCAAGACAGAGTCCTTCCCGTGGGGGAAAAGTCTGGTTCAGGCCATTTTGAAAGGTCTTCCGAAGGTACACTCGATCATCCATGTGATGAATTCGAAAGATTCCGTCGTTTTGAGAGGGCCTTACAGAACTCTCTACGGAGAAGGAGTGATCGTGGAAGAGTTCGACTGGGAGAAGTTCCAGATCCCACCGACTGCTTTTTTCCAGAGTAATTATTCGGTCACCTCTAAACTGATAGACCACGTCTACAGAGAACTGGATCTTCGGGGAAACGAAGTGGTGCTCGATCTTTACGCGGGCATCGGAACGTTTTCGGTAAGAACGTCCTACTCCTCAGCGAAAGTCGTTGCCGTTGAATCGAACAGAATTGCAGTGAAGGCGGGGAAAGCTAACTCAAACGTGAACGGTCGAAAAAACATAGAGTATGTGGAAAGTGACGTTCGAGAGTTCTTAAAATCCTATCAGGGCAGGGCAAACAGAGTGATCCTGGATCCACCCAGGTCGGGAGCGGGGCTGGATGTGATGAAGGAAATCTCAAAGCTTTCTCCTGAAAGAGTTGTTTACGTCTCTTGCGAACCCTCCACACTGGTACGAGACGTCCAGTTTCTTCAAAAAGAAGGCTACTCTATCGAGCGGGTGAAACCTTTTGATATGTTTCCTCAGACCTACCATGTGGAAACGGT
>NZ_JAGGZH010000117.1 GCF_021162145.1 Thermotoga sp. | reverse complement strand
TATTTTTATCAGATCGTGATCTAGTAAAGTTTTATTCACAAAAACCTGATTAGTTCCGATTGTTCACAAAGCAGGTGATGTTTGTATGAGGCATGTAGAGGTAGATACGGAGTATGCAATTACCGGTGATGGAAAAATTCAGTTTCAATACTTCCTTTGAGGTATGGAAACCAAAGCCGGTGTTTGATCTTCGCACACCTTGAGACAGAGTTTCAATAGTTCCTTAGAGGTATGGAAACAGAATGAACCTGCAACGTACCAGACCGTCTCTTTTGTGAGCGCTCCAGTGCCTGGGCATGGAAACCACCAGGCGTAAATAATAAAAGCAGGGGAAGTCCCCTGCTTTTCATTTGGGTGATAGGACTTTCAGATGCTCCATATCTCTTCAAACGAATGGGGGGTTTCACAGTACTCGCAGACAAACTGTCCTTTTTTGTTTCTCACAAAGGAGGGAGAGACGTTTTCCCCGTGGGCGGGGTTCGTTATACAGCTTTCGTTTTTACACCTCAGTTCTTCAAAGCCATAGATCGTGGGTGGGAGTTTTATCCTGTACTTTTCTGCAACTGTACTGTTTCTTATGATGTTCACCGTCGTGCTGGGAGATATTGCCGCGAGTTTCTTGATTTCCTTCTTGGAGAGATAGCGATTTGGAAGACTTATGTATCCCTTGAAACTACCATCACTCGACCTGAAGATTCCATCAGCACTGTCCACATCGTAGAGGTGAAGGATTTTTCTTATTTTAACAATTGTAGCGTATATTTCTTCTGGTGTTTTCCCCTTGGCAATGTGGTCGATAACGGTTCCGTTATCGATAGGTTTTATTCCTCTCTTTCCATCTTTTTGTACACCTTTATTACCGTGTGTTATTGGAGCCGGAATGATGAAGTCCTCCTCGTGCTTTATCTGTTTTCTCGATGTATCAAAAGGCGCTTCGATAGCACCTCCAAACATAGAGAGAAGCACTATCCTCACCCAGTATCCATTTCTGGCCTGAGTTTCCCATCCATTGAGAGGAAGTGGATCAAGAAAACTTGGAATGGTGGGGTAGAGTTTGTGTCGTGGTAGTGGATGGTAGAATTTCACCCCATCCGGTAACTTTTCCAGATATTCCTTTTTGAACGTGACCGCCTCTCTTAGAAGATGTTCTTTCTCCAGGATGTCTTCTCCCATTCTTTCCAATTGAAGACGTGTGAAGTACCATACCCTTGCAATGTCTTTTTGTTTTAAGTACTCCTCTATGGAGTGAAATTCTCTCACCTCAAAGCCGTTTTCTCTCATCTTTTCGATGTAGTACTCCGGCATTTTGAGTTCCTCAGGGGCTATGAGATCCACTTTCACGCTCCTGAATATCTTGAGACCGTTCACCTTGGAATGCACTGTTCTTCCATGCAAAAGATCACCAACCAAGGCAACGTGGATGAAAGTGTTGTCGAAATTGTTCTGCTCAAGGAAGGTGTACTCGTCGAGCAACTCCTGAGTGGGGTGCTCATGTTTCCCATCACCCGCGTTTATGAAAGATGGAATTTCTATGTTGTTTCTGACGGCAAACTCCGAAACTTTTCTTTCCAGAAGCCTGCAGACACCTTCTAATCTGGTCCTCACCACGAAAATGGAATAATCGCTGTAGCTTGTCAGCATCGAGAAGGTGTCCACATAACTTTCTTGTTTGTTGAAAGAAGAGTGTTCGGAATCGAAAACGTTCACCTTTACATTCGGTCCGGAATGAAACTTCGCCGCGTTTATGAAGGATTCCTTCGTTCTGGTACTGGGCTCCACAAAGACTATGTATATTCCCACGTTTTTCTTCTTTATTTTGAAATCCGAGACATCTTTTCTTTCGTGCCACTTTTGCTTCAACTCTCGCGTTTTCTCGTACAGGAACATCTGTTCCTCGACACTCAGATCTTCGATGACTGCCAGAGAGCGCCCAAGAAAGTCCCTTTTCAAGTTTCACGCACCCCCTCTCAAAAAAATATCGCACCTATCGGTGCGACTTTTCTAAGGAATATTTCAAAAGTATTGTTCCTCTTTTATTCAATCGTCTTGCCTCCAAAAGTTTCAGAGGGAAGAAGCCTTCAAACTCATCGAACGCAAAGATTCCTCTTCCGAGAATATAGGGCTCCACAGTGACGAACAGGAAATCCACAAGAGCGCTTTTCAGAAATTCAGTGAACACGGTCTTTCCTCCTACGATGGCGATCTGTTTGAAACCTCTTTCTTCCAGGAATTTTACCACATCCGCAGGTGATCCGTTCATAAAGACCAGGTTCGGTTCAGTAGAAACCCTTTCCTTTCGGGAAAGTACAACATTCAATCTGCCGGGAAGAGGCCTTCCAATTTCTTCAAATGTTACTCTACCCATGACGACGTTTCCTATGTCCTGAGTAATCTTTTTGAAGTACTCCCTGTCTTCCCTTGAGTTCCAACTTGTAAGATGAGATGCTATCTTTCCCGTGAGATCCATTGCGAAGATGAAGATCACTTCTGTCCCCATGGATCCCATTCTCCCGCCAGATAAGAATGAATGAATCGGGCTGCTCGCTTTCCTGCTCCCATTGCCCTTATAACTGTTGCCGCACCTGTAACGATGTCGCCTCCCGCGAAAACCCCTCTCACACTGGTGGCACCGGTATCTTCATCCGCCTTTATGTATCCTCGCTCGTTCAGTTCGAGGCCCGGGAACTCAGAGAGTAGCACCCGATTGGGACCCTGTCCAATGGCCTCTATTACCATATCGACTTCTATCAGAAAGTTGCTTCCTTCTATGGGAACCGGTTTTGGCCTTCCAGAACGATCAACTCCCTTCAATTCCATTTTCACACACTCCATTGCTTCTACATTTCCGTTAGCATCTCCAAGGTAGCGAACGGGAAGAGTCAACCAGAGGAACTCTATCCCCTCTTCGACCGCGTGATGGTATTCTTCTAATCTGGCCGGCATTTCCTTCTCTGTTCTTCTGTAGACAACAAAGACCTTCTCTGCCCCAAGTCTCAGGGCACTTCTTGCGGCGTCCATCGCTGTGTTTCCAGCACCGATCACAGCGACCCTTTTTCCAACCCGAACTGGTGTATCGTACTCTGGGAAGAGATAGGCCTTCATCAAGTTCACACGCGTGAGAAATTCGTTTGCAGAGTAAACGCCGTTCAAGTTCGTTCCAGGAATTCCCATGAACTTCGGTGTTCCCGCACCCGTTCCTATGAAAATGGCATCGTACTCCTTGAGGAGATATTCAACTTTCAGGGTTTTGCCCACGACCGTGTTGAGGAAGATGTTCACCCCAAGTTTTTTTATGTAATCCACTTCTCTTTCAACGATTTTCTTTGGAAGACGAAACTCCGGAATGCCGTAGACCAAAACTCCCCCCGGTTTATGAAAGGCTTCGAAAACATCCACTTTGTAACCAAGCTTTGCAAGATCTGCTGCGGCAGTGAGACCCGCGGGACCGGAACCCACAACGGCGACCTTTTCTTTTTTCTGACCAGCACTTTTCTCCACCTTTTCCTCGAGATTTTCAGCCGCCCAGTCTGCCACGAACCTTTCTAACCTTCCTATTGCAACAGGTTCGCTGTCCTTCATCTTTCCCACAACACATCTTGCCTCACACTGACTTTCCTGCGGACAAACTCTTCCGCAGATGGCCGGAAGGTTGTTGTAGCTCTTCAAAATCCTGTAGGCTGATTCCAATCTCCCTTCCCGAATCTCCCTTATAAATCCTGGAATGTCGATCCCCACTGGACATCCAGATACACACGGGTGTGTTGGGCACTGCAAGCATCGTTGAGCTTCCACAATCGCCTCTTCCAAGGAGTAACCCAGAGCAACTTCTTCGAAGTTCCTCTTTCTGACCTCTGGAGGTTGTTCCCTCATAGGTACTTTCTTTTTCCTCATTCTGTTTCACCTGCCGTTTTCAAGAATCTCTCGTACGATAACTTCTCTTGTTCTCTGTATTGAGAAAGCCTTTTCAAAAGCTCATCCCAGTCCACTTCTTCTCCTCTGAACTCCGGTCCGTCCACACACGCGAACTTTATCTTTCCACACACCGTTACCCTGCACGCTCCACACATTCCCGTACCATCGACCATTATAGGATTCAGAGAAACCCAGATTGGAACCCCGTACTCCATCGCTTTCAATGTACAAAATTTCATCATAATCGTCGGCCCCACAGCCCAACAGAAATCAAAAGATCGTTCCTTGAGGAGCAAATCCATGGCATCGGTGACGACTCCTTTCATTCCCGCACTTCCATCATCTGTTACCAGTACCACTTCTGATATCTCCTCAAATTCATCCGCCATTATCAAATAGCCTTTTGATCTTGCACCAAGAATCGCTGTGATACGATTTCCAGCTTTTTTCAACGCCCGTGCTATTGGATAGAGAGTGGCTATTCCAACACCACCCCCAACGAGTAGAACGTTTCCGTAGTTTCGAATCTCGCTTGGATTTCCAAGGGGACCTACCACGTCGAGTATGCTCTCTCCTTCCTCGAGTAACGAGAGCTCATGAGTTGTTTTCCCCACTACCTTAACCACCATTCTGAAGATTCCTTCATTTGGATTTGTGTCTGCAATGGTAAGTGGGATCCTCTCGCCCCTTTCATGTAATCTCACAACGACAAACTGCCCCGGTCTTGCTTCCCTCGATACTGCGGGTGTGTGAATCCAAAAATCAAAAACGTCCGCCGCAAGGCGTTTCTTCATCACAATCTCGTTCACTGTCCTTCCCCCCTGTGTTCGTTGTTGATGAAGAGGATCCTGTCACATACGCTTTTTATATCCTCCTCTATATGTGAAGAAACGATTATTGTGATACCCTCTTTCTTCAATCTTTTCAACATATCTCTCACAACGCCTGCAGATTCTATATCCAATCCGCTGGTGGGCTCGTCCAGGATCACCAGTTCAGGCTCGCCGAGAAGTGCCACTGCAATCGCCAGTCTCTGTTTTACTCCCTTTGAAGCGTTTTGAACGATTGTGTTCAAGAAAGATTCCAGCATAAGCTCCGATATCAGCGAATTCTTCACTCGAGTGCCTTTGAGCTGAGAGAAGAACACCAGGTTTTCGTAAACAGAGAGCTCTTCCAAAAGGGAGGGGAACTCCGGAACAAAGGCTATTCTTCGGCGAACACTTCTGAGGTCTTTGAGGGCATCTTTTCCAAAGAGGAACAGCCTTCCTTCATCCGGTTTCAGGATGGTTGCAAGGATCTTCAGAAGAGTTGTCTTGCCCGCCGAATTTTTCCCAACGATCCCGAGCGATTCTCCTTTTTTCACGGAAAGGGAAATCCCTTCCAGGATCCGCTTTTTACCGTAGGATTTTTTGATGTTCTCCGCGACCACAGGTCTGACTATAATCCCAGCTCCTTTCTTTCGCTTTCATTGATAAGAGAGACGAGCTTTGGGTTTTTGTACAGAATCATCTCCACCGCCCTTCTGAAGAACTCTTTTTGATCCTCGGAAAATTCGTTGCTTTTCATGGATTTCAGGAGTATCTTCAGAGATCTCTCGTTTGGAATGTGCGCTAGGACCATGGCCACCTGTTCGCAGAGCTCTTTTCTGTAGCTATCTTCGAACATGAGATACTCCAGCTCCGGTAGAAACACTTCTCCTTCACCTATCTTCGCCAACGCTTCGTATATCACGAGCAAAGCTTCCTCTGAGTCGTATTTTTCCATGAGCTCGTAGAGGATGTTCTTCATCCTTTTTTCTCCGAGATCTCCTAGGATATCTACTATGTAGAGGTTTGTGATGTCGTTTTTTTCAAAGCCTTTTTCTCTTCTCTTCTGAATTTCGTTGAAGAGAAATTCTCTTGCTCTGTCTCCGAATCTGTAGAACACCTCCGCGACGATTTCTTTCACTTCTGGATCCTCATCCTCCAGAAGTTCAACCAGTTTTGGAAACGCCTCTTCACCTTTCTCCCTGATAATCCTCTCTATCAGTTCTTCTTTTTTTCTCCTTTCCTCACTCATTCGATACGACAACCCCTTCTTCTATTCTCAGCCTTCTCTCGAAAGCATTCGAGAATTCCCTGTCGTGCGTGATCAGAACGATCACTTTGTTCAGTTTTTTCAGTTCTTTCAAAACAGAGGCCACCTTCGCCTTGTTTTCGACGTCGAGGCTTGAAAACCCCTCGTCTATGAAAAATGCGTCGAGTCTGCCGGAAGCAACTTCAGCTAAAGACATGGCGAGAGAAATCGCTATCAGGGAACTCTCTCCTCCGGAAAGCCCGCTTGCTAGCCTTTCGATCCCTCTGTCATATATCACGAATCCTTTGCTGGAAACGAAATCCATTTTGAACCGACCGTCCGTTAACACCTCTAAATAGGAGTTGGTTCGCTTTAAAACAGCTTCGAGCACCTTCTCCGTGAAGTACGAGTAAAACTCGTCTTTACGGAACAAAAGCCTTTTCAAAAGTCCAAACTCCTCGAGTCTCTTCTTCAGCTCCAGCAATTTGACCTCCAGTTCTTTTCCCTTCTTCTCCTTCGTCTTCACTTCCTCTATTATGTGCCGCACCCTACCCTCTTCCCTGTTTAGCTCGGAAAGTTTTCTTTTCACCTCATCCTGCTGGCCCAGGACCCTTTCGTACTCCTTCACTATCTCCGGGTTCAATCCCTTCTCTTCCAAGCTTTTAACATCCCTTTCGAGTAAGCAGATCTCCGTTTCAACAGCCTTCAGCGCGCTCTCAACATTCCTTGGCTCTTCTCTCACCAGAATCTCGAATTCTTCGGAGTTCAAACCCGTGTCCTTCAATCTCTTCATAAAATCTTCTTTCAAGCGTTCCAACTCTCTTCTCGAAGCATCAAGGCTCTCTTTCTTTGTTTCCATTTCGCTCAGGATGTTTCTGATCTGCTCATCGAGTTGCTCGATCCTTGCTTTCTCCGAGGCCACTTTTTCTGAAAGAGCCCTACATTCTTTCTCGAGTTCCTCGACGATTCTTCTTCTTTCTCTGATGATTCTTTCCATTCCTTCTTTATACCCGATTCGGTCGAGTTCTTTTTCTATCGTTCCTTTCTCCTCTACCAACTCGTTCAGTATTTGTTCTTTGTGGGCCAGAGCCTTTTCCACTTCCTCGATCGATGCTGAAAGATTTCTCCTTCTTTCTTCGAGAACACCCAGCTTGCTCTCCAGGATGGCCTTTTCCTTTTCCAGTTTCTCGAAATATTCACGATCAAAATCAACTGCTTTTGCCTCTCCGTGAAACTTTCCACCACATACCGGGCACGTATCTCCATCTTTCAGATGCGATGCTATCTGATATGCTAACCACATCAGCTGGTTTTTCTTCAGCTCAAGGAGCCTTTCCTCCGTCTCTTGAAGGGTTGCTTTCTTCTCTTCTATGATACTCTCAAGGTGAAAGAATTCCTTCCTTCTCTTTTCCAGTTCCTCACGGAGTTCCTTCACTTCCTGTTCAATTCGCTCTATGGCCTCAAATACTCTGATCCTTCTCTCCACAAGCGGTTGTGAACCTTCCAGTATTCTCTCGTACTCTTCTATTTCATCGCGAAGATCCTCTGCTTGCTCTCTCTTCTGTGAAAAACTTTTTTCATACAACGAAAGTCTTTCTATTGCCTTCTCCTTTTCCACCTGAAGTTTGTTGAAACGTGCTCTGTATCTGCTCATCTCATCGGAAAGGCGTGCTTGCTCTCTTTCCCTAATACGTAGCTCTTCAAAAATGGGTTTGAGTTCCCTTGCCTTCTTTATTTTCCTTTCCTGCTTCACCTCTTCCTCCAGCTTTTCCTTCTCTTGGAGCAGCTTTTCCAGTCTTCTTCTCTTTTCTTCCAGCTCCCGATATCGTTCAACAAGGTAAGACAGCCTCTTTTCTTCTTCTCGGAGCTTTCTCTCCTCGTCCAGAAGCCTTTCTTTTTCGTTCAACAAGGCTGCAAGCTTTTTGTTCAAATCCTCCAGCCTGTACTCATCGAGGTAGCCGAGGATCTCTGAAAGGACTTTTTCATGACCCGATATCTCCTGACTCAACTCGCTCACCTTCTTGCTGAGTGTGTCCTCCAGCTTCTTCAAAATATCCTCGTCCAAAAAGACGTCTGATATGATCTTGGATACCTCACCGGGGGTTGACTTCAAGAGCTCATCGATCTTTCCCTGTGGGAGGAAGATCGTCTTCGTGAAGGTTTGGAGTCCACTCCCAGAATCTCCTCGATTTTCTTTCTCACATCATCCACTTTCACTGCTTGCCTCGCTTTCTTCCCTTCTTCCAACACTTCAACAAGGACAGCAGAATGTCTCTTTCTTCCACTCGAGTCTATTTCCCTCAGGACTTCGTATCTTCTGCCTCCTCGCTCAAAACGGAAGACCAGCTGGGCCTTTCTTTCTGAAGATCCCGTGTTCACATAGTCATAAACGCTTCTTCCGTATCTTATACCCTCTCCGAACAGTGCAAAAGAGATGGCTTCGAATATCGATGACTTTCCAGCACCGTTTGGACCTTCTATAATCGTGATGCCTCTTTCGAAAGTTATATCCACACTCTTCAACCCGAGGAAATTTTTAGCTACGAGTCTTTCAGGTTTCATTCTTTCTCACCTCTTCGAGCAACTCCTCAAAAAGTTTTATGATGTTCTCGTGATTCTCCACACGGATCTTCACGTACTCTTTGAAGAGCTCGAAGAAATCCAGTTTCGATATTTCTTCTCTCACATCGTTCACGCTGCTTCGAAACACTTTTTCGATCCTTTTTTCAACCTTCACTACATTGTCGATCTCACCGAGAATCTCATGAGCTATGTTGAAAGGATCTTCTTCGTAGGTGACTCTCACATAACCTTGAAAGGTGCGACAGAATTCTTTTATTTCTCTCCTTGCAGAGGTGTCCAGCGTTTTGTAAAACAGGGTCTTCAGTGGAAGTGGATCGGTATCGATTCTTCTGTAATCGGGTTCGCTTCCCCTTTTCACAACCACAAGCACTGCACCTTTTTCATCTCCTTCTTCACCAAAATCCAGTCTTATAGGGGATCCAGAGTAAACCATCAATGGTTGTTCCTGTACCACTCGAAAACCGTGTAGGTGCCCGAGCGCCACGTAGTCAACGAAGGATGGAATAAGATTTCGGTTTATCACAATCTCCCTTCCTTGCTCAACACTCACGTAAGGCTCTAGACCTTCCACTGTGAAGTGACCCATGAACACCGCAAAGTCTTCTTTACCTGCCTCCCGGAGTTTTGACAGTTTCGACTCAAGATACAGGGAGAAATCTTTTCCTTTTGATATTTTTGCTTCGAGTCCTTCCGATTCCTCCGGATATGGAAAGGGGAGGATTCTTACCTTCTGCCCCCGTTTTGCGACAACATCCACAGGCTCGTAATGCCTCAAAAAGACAAGGTCACTCGATAGAACTTGAAGCAGATCCCCGAACGCTTTCAAGCCACGCCAATCGTGGTTACCCAGTAGCACCACAACTGGTGCGATCTTCAGCATCTTTCTTAAGTACTCCATGGCTTCGTTCACGGCAAGAACACCGGGATTCGATCTGTTGTGAAGCAAATCCCCTGTTACCAAGAAAAGGTCTACGTCCTCTCTCTCTGCCTCTTCGATCACCCTATCCAGTGCCTTTTTTATCTCAACCCTGCGATCCACAGGCTTTGAACTGTTCCAGGAAGTGATTCCAAAATGCCAGTCTGAGGTGTGAAGCAGCTTCAACTCCTTCAATTCAATCACCCGCCAGCCTTTTCTTGCACTCTTCTATGTAGAAATTCGCTATCTTCTTGACCTCTTCGCTGTCTGTCAAATTTGAAGCCTTTTCAAACAACACCAGGGCTTCTCCGTAGTCGGCAAGCCTGTACAGATCCTTTGCCTCTGCAAGGAGGGAGCGTGCCTTTCTCTCCTTCAGAAGATCCATTCCCTCTATTTCCAGCCCTTCTTTTTTAACGTAATCAGCGAACTTTTCGTAATCGGAGAAAATGTAAAGTTCGTAGGCCTTCAACATCTTCTCTGTACGCTCAACTCTTTCGCTCAGCGCCCTGTAGGAGAAGTACGTGACGATGAAAAGAAATGCAAATATCGTCAGAACGATCACATAAAACATGTCTTTCTTCACTCGCGTACTGCCTCCTTCAAAACTTCTTTTATTTCTCTACAGAACACGATTTCCAGCCCGTTCAAATACTCTTTTGGTATCTTCTCCACATCCGGCCTGTTCCGTTCAGGCAAGATCACTTTTTTGATTCCTGCCCTCTTCGCGGCAAGAAGCTTTTCTCTGATGCCTCCCACTGGAAGTATTTTCCCTCTCAATGTGATTTCGCCCGTCATGGCCACGTCTTTTCTTACCTTCTTTTCGGTAACAGCAGAGTATAGAGCAACGGTAATGGTAACACCAGCCGAGGGTCCGTCTTTTGGCACAGCACCTTCGGGAACGTGTATGTGTATATCGTTCTTTTCAAAAACATCTCTGCACTCTTCTCCACACATTTTTCTCACTACACTGAGTGCAATTTTAGCGGACTCCTTCATGACGTCTCCCATATACCCTGTCAATATGAGATTCCCTTTACCTGGAACAAGAAGGCTCTCTACAACAAGAACGCTTCCACCTGTTGGTGTCCAGGCAAGACCAGTGACGGCTCCCACTGCATCTTCTTCCAGCACATCTTCTGCTCTGTAAACGGCCGGTCCAAGCAATTCTTTTACATCCCCCACTCTTATCTTCAAATACTCCCGCTCGCTCTTCACGAGGCTTTTTCTCACCACTTTTTCTATGAGCCTTTCCAGATTCCTCACACCCGCTTCTCTTGTGTACTCTCTGATGATCTTTTTGATCGCACTCGGAGTGAAGTTCACCTGGGACAGACCGTATTGGTTTACAATCCTTGGAACGATGTAATCTTTTGCGATGTGATACTTCTCCAGGTCGGAATATCCCGGTATCTCTATAACTTCCATTCTGTCTCTGAGGGCTGAGGGAATCGTGTGCAACACATTCGCAGTCGTAATGAAGAGAACTTGTGAAAGGTCGAATGGTATCTCCAGATAGTGGTCCACGAAATCCTTATTTTGCTCTGGATCCAGAACTTCGAGGAGAGCTGAAGCGGGATCCCCTTGGAAGCTGATACCCATCTTGTCCACCTCGTCCAGCAGGATGACAGGATTTTTCGTTCCCACTCTCCTGATTATCTGGACGATCCTTCCAGGCATGGCACCCACGTAAGTTCGGCGATGGCCCTTTATTTCAGCCTCATCCCTCAGACCTCCAAGGGACATTCTTCCAAACTTTCTGCCCATAGCCTCCGCGATAGTCCTTCCAAGGGAAGTCTTTCCAACACCTGGGGGACCAACAAGGCACAGAATCGGTGCCTTCAGATTCTTTGAAAACTTCCTCGCAATGAGATACTCCAGGATTCTCTCTTTGACCTCTTCCAATCCGTAGTGATTCTTGTCCAGAATTTTTCTTGCCTCTTTCACATCTATCCTGTCACTCGTTGTGGTGTTCCACGGAAGGTTCAACAGCCAATCTAGATAAGTTCTCACGACGGTGGCTTCTGCGCTGTACGGAGACATCTTCTCCAACCTCTGGATCTCCTTCATGGCTTTTTCTTTCACGTAGTCTGGATAGTCACCTCTTTCAACCTTTTCGTAAAGTTCTTTGATCTCCAGTTCTTCCTCTGCTCCCAATTCTTCCTTTATGGCTCTCAATTTTTCTCGCAAAACATACTCTCTCTGCGTTTTTTCTATTCTGTCTTTGACTTTTTTTTCTATTTCCTCTTCTATCTCCAGGATCTCTATCTCCTTCACCAGGATGGAGAGAACTTTCTCCAAGCGATGAAGGGGATGAACTGTTTCCAGCAATTCTTGCTTTGTCTCGAGTGGAACCGGCAAGATAGAAGCCACGAAGTCTGCCAGTCTGTTTGGATCCTGCATTTCTCTCAGTGTGGCCAGGGTTTCTTGAGGAAATTTCCTGGTGAGGTTGAAATACCTGATCGCTTTATCTTTCACACTTCGCATCAATGCCTCCAGCTTTTTTGTCTTCCGGTATTTTACCTTCAGCACTTCCAACTTCACAAGGAAAAAAGGATCCGTAGAGACGAAGTCTTTCAAGCGAGCCCGCTCCAGTCCCTCCACCAGTACTTTGAAGGTGTCGTCGGGAAGTTTCATTATCTGAAGAACCTTGACGATCGTTCCCACCCTGTAAAGATCTTCGGGAGTTGGTTTTTCAACGGATGGATCGATCTGGTTAACAACGAAAAGAAGTCTATCGTACCTCTCCATCGCCTCCTCGAGGGCGATGAGAGATTTTTCTCTTCCAACGTAGAAAGGAACAACAGTGTTAGGGAAGACTCCCAAACCGTTCCTCAAAGGAATACAGGGAAGGTTGTCTGGTATTTTGAGATCTCTCTCCTGCTGTCTGGCGTATTTTTCAAGAACTCTGAAGCTCCTTCCCGTCTCTTTCGATTGCTTCGGCAAGATAGTTCACCTCCTCAGGTATTGAGATTTCCACGTTCCTGGAAAGTTCATCTGCCACTTCGATCTTCACTTTTATCGTGTCCTCCGGCCAGAAGTTTTTGAACAGGTCTCCCCACTCCACAACCAACACTCCTTCTTCGCCTTCCAGCACATCCTCAACGTCTAGAAGAAGAAACTCAGGATCCTGCACTCTGTAAAGATCGAGATGGTATATCGTCTTCGTTCCAGGGTAGACGTTCATGAGGGTAAAGGTGGGGCTCTTCACAATTGACTCCTCCAACCCGATCGCTCTGACCATCCCCCTCACGAACGTTGTCTTCCCCGCTCCAAGGTCACCCGACAGTACGACCACCTCTCTTCCTCTCAGAGCCTTCGTCATCACCTCGGCCAGTCTTTTGAGCTTTTCTTCGTCCAGATGTTCAAACACGAGTTTCTTCATCTTTCATTCCTCCACGTGTGTTGTACAATACATATTGAAGCACTCCTTCGGAAGGAGACAAGACGGATGGTCTATGTGGGAACGAGTGGCTTTTCCTTTGAAGATTGGAGAGGACCCGTGTATCCTGAACATCTGAAACCCTCTCAGTTTTTAAAATACTACTGGGCGGTACTCGGGCTCAGAATAGTCGAGCTGAACTTCACATATTATACACAGCCATCGTGGCGTTCTTTTGTTCAGATGTTGAGAAAGACCCCTCCCGACTTCTATTTTACCGTAAAGCTTCCAGGGAGTGTGACGCACCTCCTCTGGAAAGAAAAAAAGGATCCAAGAGACGAAATGAAGAACTTTATTGAAGAGATAAAACCACTCGTCGAAGAGGGAAGATTGAAAATGTCTCTTGCCCAATTCCCGTTTTCGTTCAAATATTCTTCCAGCAATCTGGAGTACCTGAAGCGATTGAAGGAGAGCTGTTCTCTTCATCTTGCATGTGAATTTCGTCACCGCTCCTGGGATAGGGACGACGTGTATCATTTCCTGAGGAAGCAGGAGATAACGTTTGTGATAGTAGACGCACCAAAAATCTCAGGTTTGTTCCCGTACAAACCGATTGTGACGACGGATTATGCTTACTTCAGATTCCATGGAAGAAATGAGCGCTGGTTTGAAGTAGAAGGGGAAGAACGATACAACTACCTTTACAGTCGTGAAGAGTTGAGTTCCTTTTTAAACGATGTACTGAACATATCCCGGAAGGTGAAAGAAACGTACGCTTTCTTCAACAACTGTTACAAAGGCCAGGCGGCGATCAACGCACTGGAGTTCAAAAAGATGCTGGAGGAGAGAGTGTGAGTGCCTTGGATGATATACTGAACGCCCTCGAAGAATCCCAGGAGGACATCTTCGATCTCATGGAAAGACACATCCACCATCTCAGAAGAAAGTATTCCGATGAGGAAATCCACGAGGCGCTACAAATGATACTGTTTGCCATGGAGATCTCACAAAAACCGATTGTTCATCATGTCTTCGAGGTTTACCCCAGGGAAAAGAGGGTGTTCGTGGAGGACGAGATAACAAAAGAAGAGATTGAAGGCTTTTTGAAAGGAGAACTGGGCGAGCTGGATCTTGAGAAGAAAAACTGGTTTTGAGGGGTGAAACCGTGAAAGCACTCATTCTGGCCGCTGGAAAAGGAACAAGAATGAAGTCCAGAATGCCAAAAGTGTTGCACAAGCTCTCCGGTAAACCCATGATAGAGTGGGTAATTGAAACAGCAGGGAAGGTGGCTCAAAGAGTCGGAGTTGTTCTCGGTTTTGGAGCAAAACAGGTCAAGGAACATCTTCCGAGGTGGGTCGATGTTTTCATCCAGGAAAGGCAGCTGGGAACGGCACACGCTGTGATGTGTGCAAGAAAGTTCCTGGACCCAGATGACGATGTTATCATCCTGTACGGAGACGTCCCATTGATAAGCGACAGCACTCTCAAAAGGATGGTCGAGGAGCACAAAAAGGGAGCAGACGTCACGATCCTGGTGGCAGACGCGGAAAATCCCTCCGGGTACGGACGAGTCATAGAAAACGAAGGAAGGTACAAAATAATAGAAGACGCGGATCTTCCAGAGGACCTGAGAAGTATCAGGACGATCAATACCGGATTCTATATCTTCTCCGGTAGATTTCTCCTGGAAATGCTCCCAAAGATCAAAAATGACAACGCAAAGGGAGAGTACTATCTCACAGATGCAGTGAACTTTGCTGAGAACGTTCGAATCGTCAAGACAACGGATCTTCTGGAAATCACGGGTGTGAACACCAGGAAAACACTGGTCTGGCTTGAAGAACAGTTGAGAAAAAGAAAGATAGAAGAACTGTTGGAAAATGGCGTTACGATACTGGATCCAAACACCACCTATATACATTACTCCGCAGAAATAGGAGTGGACACGGTGATACATCCCATGACCTTCATAGAAGGAAAGACGAAGATAGGCGATGGTTGTGAAATAGGGCCCATGAGCCGCATCGTCGACTGCGAAGTGGGAAACAACGTAAAGATAGTGCGTTCGGAGTGTTTTAGAAGTGTGATTGAAGACAATGTCTCTGTAGGACCTTTCGCCAGGTTGAGGGAAGGAACCGTTTTGAAGAAATCGTCAAAAATTGGAAACTTCGTTGAAATCAAAAGAAGTACAATTGGAGAGGGGACAAAAGCTCAACACCTTAGTTACATAGGGGACGCCCACGTGGGAAAAGACGTAAACATAGGAGCTGGCACCATCACGTGCAACTACGATGGGAAGAAGAAAAATCCAACTTTCATCGAGGACAGAGCTTTCATAGGAAGCAACACTTCTTTGGTGGCTCCCGTTCGTATAGGGGAAGGAGCACTCATAGGGGCTGGATCAGTAATCACCCAGAATGTTCCTCCCCACTCTTTAGGACTGGGAAGGGCCCGTCAGATTGTAAAGGAAGGATGGGTGCTGAAAAGAAAGGAGGAATGATATGTCCTTTTCAAATGAAATGAAGATTTTCGCTGGGAATTCTAACAAGCCCCTTGCGGAGAAGATAGCCAAGTATCTGAACCTCCAGCTCGGCGACTGCGAAGTAGGCAGGTTTGCGGATGGAGAGATAAACGTTCGAATCAACGAAACGGTGAGGGGACACGATATATTCCTCATTCAATCCACATCTCCCCCCGTCAACGAGAACCTCATGGAACTGCTTATCATGATCGATGCGTTCAAGAGGGCTTCGGCTAACACAATAGCCGTTGTCATTCCTTACTATGGATACGCGAGACAAGACAGAAAGGCAAAGGGAAGAGATCCGATAAGCGCCAAACTGGTGGCGAATCTGATCACTGTGGCGGGGGCGACTCGAGTTCTCACAATTGATCTCCACGCAGAGCAAATTCAGGGATTTTTCGACATACCAGTTGACAATCTCTGGAGTTACCCTGTCTTCGCCGAGGAGCTTCGAAAGAGAGAAGAGATAGTTCCCGAAGAGACGGTAGTCGTGTCCCCAGACGTGGGAGGTGTGAGGAGAGCAAGAAGGATGGCAGAGCGATTGAAAACGTCTCTTGCCATCCTTGACAAAAGAAGGCCGAGTGACAACGTAGCGGAGGTTGTCAACATAATAGGAGAAGTGAAAGACAAGGTAGTAATCCTGTTCGATGATATAATAGATACTGCCTATTCGATAGTGAAGGGTGCCGAGGCTCTGAAAAAAGCCGGTGCAAAGAAGATCATCGCCTGTGCAACACATGGAGTGTTTTCGGAAAATGCCCTCGAGAGAATAGAGAATTCTTCGATAGACACTGTTTATATAACAGATACTATTCACCATGAAAAACTACCCGAAAAGGTGAAGGTTATCTCGGTAGCGAACCTGATAGGAGAAGCCATCATGAGGATCAGAAAACACCTATCGGTGAGCATACTCTTCAGATGAAGACCTACAGGAGGGAGAAGAGATGGTAAGTCTAGAGGTCAAGTTGAGAAAGCCGAAAGGTAAAAGGGAATCAAGACGTCTCAGAGGAAAAGGAGAAATACCTGCTATCGTGTACGGTCCCGCAACGGACCCCATCCCCGTGAAAATAAAAAGATCGGTACTCGAAAAGGTTTTCCACACTATAACGGAGACCACTCCTATCCGGCTCGTTATCAAGGACGAGGAAGAAAAAACAGTTTCAGAGAAAACCGTGTTCTTGAAGATGATCCAGAGGGATAAGGTCTCCGAAGCAATCGTTCACGTGGATTTTTACGAACCCACCAGAGGCCACAGGATGAGGATCAACGTCCCTCTCAAAGTAGTTGGAAAACCTGTTGGTGTAGAAAAAGGAGGATTCCTCGAGATTTACCACGAGGAAATCCCCATTGAAACGGATCCCGACAGGGTTCCCCAGGAGATAGAGGTGGATGTTTCCTCGCTTGACCTGGGAGATGTGATCCACGCAAAAGATCTGAAACTTCCAGAGGGTGCGAAATGCCTTCTCGAAGATGAAGAAGCGGTAGTATCCGTCCTCGTTCCGAAAGAGGTGACCATCGAGGAAGAAGAAGTCACAGAAGAAGAAGCGGCAGAGCCAGAAGTTATAAAGAGAAAGGAAGAAGAGGAAGAGTAAATGGTCGTCGTGGGATTGGGAAATCCAGGCCCACGTTATGCCTTCACGAGGCATAACGTGGGTTTCTTGTTTCTGGATCACCTGAAAAGCAAGGGTTGGAAACCGGAGAAGTTCTTCGAATGGAACAAAACACAGCTGGACGATCATGAGGTCATACTCGTAAAACCTCTGACCTATATGAACCTTAGCGGTGTTGCAATGCCGTATATAATGCGCTTCTTCCAAGTAAACGTGGATGATATAATAGTAGTGTACGACGATGTGAGTTTGAAGCTTGGAAAGATCAGAATCAGGAAGAAAGGTTCAGACGGTGGACACAACGGTATGAAGTCGATCATTCAAACACTTGGAACGCAGGAGATAAAACGTATAAGAGTAGGAATAGGAGAAAAACCAGAGGAAATGAGCTTGGTAGACTTCGTTTTGGGGGAGTTCTCAGAAGAGGAACTCGTCGTGCTTCAAAAGGTCTTCGAGCTTTCCAGAAACGCACTGGTGACGATTCTTGTTGAAGGAATCGACAAAGCGATGTCCGTCTACAACTCCGCAGAGGTGAGAGCATGAAGTGCATGAAATGTGGTCAGGAAACCTCGAATGTTTACAAGATAAACTTCGATGGCGTGGAAAAAAAGATTTCTTACTGCAAAAGATGTACGGTCGAAATTCTGAAAAACAGTGTACCTCTCAGAAAGACCCCAGGTGTTTTGGATGAAACTCTCAGGAAAGGCAAGCGTATTTCCCTTGAGGGTGAAATGACTGTGTTCGTAGAGATTCCCATTCGCGTGCTAGAGCAAATGTTCGAAAAGTGGCATTCACAGGAAAGGGAAGCTCTCCTGAACGAGAGAAGGATCATATTCCTGGAACGAAAACTGAGGGAGGCCATAAAGAACGAAGATTACAGGAGAGCAAGCCGCTTGAAACAGCTGATAACTCAAATAAAAAGAAAGACGGACGTAAAATGAAAGCCCCACGAGGGGGCTTTCATCTTTTCAGGTAGTCAAAGAGAGACTTTACATCGGAGAATCCACCGGGTTTTTTAAGCAGAATCTTTTCTTCGGGTTCGAGAAATAAGAAGTCGTCTTCCGGCAGCTCTTTCGAAAAGATCTTAACACCGAAAGCGGGTCTTTTCGCCGTTATTTCGATCGTATCTTTTTTTTCGCTCACCGAGATCATCGGATCTAAAATGTTCATCTCTCTCCACTTTCTTAAGATTCTGTAGTTTTTGAAAGTCTTGCCCTCTATTTGCACCTCGGCAAAGAACACTAGATCGTTCGAAGCAGAAACGATATCTACCAGAGTTACCGAATCGGGAGGCAGTGTCACATCGTAGAATTTTTCAAACACCAGATCCCCAGACATTTTGTAGGCTGCAAATCTGACGCCGGCCTTTTTGAGTTCCCTCAGATCGCTCACGATGAAGAGTCCTACCTTACCATCGACCCTCTTCACAACTGGCAACACATCTGCAAAGAATCTTCTTGCGTAGTAATACAGGGCTTTGGGTCTTTTGAAATAATCCACAGCAGACCAACTGAAGACAGGCCAGCTGTCGTTGAGCTGCCAAAAGAGCGTTCCGGCTGTTTTGTACTTTCTACTCCTCCAGTGTTCCACACCAAACTTGATCGCTTCTGCCTGGTTGAGCTGAGATAGATAAACGAAACTTTCAAAGTCCCTACACTGGCCAAAGTTTCCGTAGATAAACCTGATGAGTCTTTCTTGTCCTTCCACCTGCTTGTTGTGTTTCAACATGACGGGGTGAAATGGTTCTTGCTCCTCTGGTTCTGAAAAGAACTCGATCGTCTTCATATGAGGGGCTCCTTGGAAACCGAATTCACTTATGAACTTTCCAGTGTCCTCCTCATAATGACCGTAGTTCATCCAGCCACTCCAGACGTTCCAGACATGTCTGTCACCTTCTCTCTCACTGTTCGCCTTTTCCCCACCGTACGGACTGGAGGGCCAGTACGGTGTTGCTGGATCCTCCTCTGCACATATCTTGGGAAAGTCAAAGAGATAGAGCCTGTTTCCCAGATTGATGCCGTCCACCTTTCTTGCCATGTTACCCCATTCATCGAATCCCCAGTTGTTCTCGTTGTTACCACACCAGAGAACGATGGAAGGATGATATCTGAGTTTCCTCACCACTTTTCTCGCCTCGTCGTTTGCGAGCTTTCTGAACCACGGTAAGTGATCTGGATATTCCAGGCACGCGTACATGAAGTCCTGCCAGACCATGATACCCAGCTCGTCACACAGCTTGTAGAAATCTTCACTCTCGTAGATTCCCCCACCCCAAACCCTCAACATGTTCATGTTGGCCTCTTTTGCCATCTTTATGAGTTTCTCGTAATCCTCAGCTTTCAGCCAGGTGAGGATGTTGTCGGCCGGTATCCAGTTTGCTCCCTTCGCGAAGACCTTTTCACCGTTTATCTCGAAAATGAACGTCTTCCCATCTTCGATGGATTCCTGTAGAATTCTCACTTTTCTCAAACCGATTCTTTTCTCCTCCCTGTAGACTTCTCCTCCTGATTCCTTCAACACAAAGGAGAAATCATAAAGGTACGGATCTCCCACGTTCCAGGGATACCAGAGCTTTGCGTTCTTTAACTTAAAAATACCTTCGAAGAACTTTTCTCCGTTTCTTTCCACTACCTGATAGCTTCCCATCTTTTCACCCTTCACGAAAACCTCAACCTCAAGATCTCCTTCACCGTAGATGAATCCGTTCACCTTTACAAAAGCATCTTTCCCCTCGAGATCAACCAGACAGGCGGTAGAATCCTGAAGGCGAGCCTTTTTGTATGTTTCGATGTAAACGGGTCTCCAGATACCACTCGTTACGATTCGAGCACCCCAGTCCCAGCCGTAGGAGTACTGGGCTTTCCGAATGTAGCCCCTGATACTGTCTTCCGGTCCTCCCAGTACCCCGTAATTCTGTTCTAAAGTCTTCGGAACTTCCACAGGAGACTTTATGAACACCCTCAGGTGGTTTTCCTCCTTCAACACACTCTTGATATCGAATCGATATTCAAGAAACATGTCTTCGGTACTTCCAAGATACACATCGTTCAAGTAAATGTCGGCCAGTGTATCTACTCCTTCGAAAACAAGGTCGACTCTATCTTCGTCGGAAAGCTTTTCATGAAAGTCAAATTCTTTTTCGTAGATCCATTCTCTGTCCTCAATCTTTTTGAAAAGATCTTCGTTGGTCCCCACGTAGGGATGGGGAAGCAGTCCTTCCCTGACCAGATCGGCCTGAACAACTCCTGGAACAACACCCGTGAGAGAAAATTCCCCTTTCGAATCTCTGATGTGCCATTTCCCGCTCAGATCAACTCGTTTCACAATACCGCCTCCTTTCCTCATCATGAATGTATACCACAGAAAAGATGAAAAAACGAAATGGTAAAATTCAAAAGAGAGGTTAATTTTTCCGGAGGTGGTATGAGAGTGTACAGACCTGACCTGATCAGGAACATCTGCATAATCGCTCACATAGATCATGGGAAAACTACCCTTGTGGACAGGATTCTGGAAATCACCAACACGGTGGACAGTCGAAAGATGAGAGAACAGTACTTGGACATGATGGACATAGAGAGAGAACGCGGTATTACGATAAAAGCCCAACCGGTGAAGGTCATGTACAGAGCAGAAGACGGAAACACCTACGAGATAAACATAATCGACACGCCAGGTCACGTGGACTTCTCGTACGAAGTGGGAAGAAGTATGGCAGCCTGTGAAGGGGCTGTGCTGCTTGTGGACGCAACACAGGGAGTGGAGGCACAAACTGTTGCTCACACCTATCTCGCCATAGAGCACGACCTGGAAATAATTCCCGTGATAAACAAGATAGATCTTCCAAACGCCAACATCGATGAGACAGCTCTGGAGATAAAGGATCTCCTCGGAGTCAAAGAAGACGAGATACTGCTTGTCAGCGCAAAAGAAGGGACCGGAGTCAAGGAGCTTCTTGAGACTATCGTAAAGAAAGTTCCTCCGCCAAAAGGAAACGTTGATGGAAAGCTGGAAGCCCTGATCTTTGACGCCAAGTACGACAATTACAAGGGCGTTATCGTACATACTCGCCTTTTTGACGGACAGGTTAAACCCGGTGACTGCATCATGACGTTTTCAAACAAGAAGGTGTACGAAGTTCAAGAAGTGGGAGTGTTCTCACCGGAGATGACACCGACGGATGCGCTCAGTGCAGGAGAGGTCGGATACATAATAGCTGGTATAAAAGAAGTGGCTGACGCTCGTGTGGGAGATACCATAACGTCTGCTGACGACCCGGTGGAAGAACCGCTTCCCGGATACAAGGAGATAAAACCCATGGTATTCGCGGGGATGTTCCCGGGGCTTCCAGAGTACTACGAAGAGCTGAGGAAGGCTCTCGAAAAGTTAAAGCTGAACGATTCCGCCCTGTACTTTGAGCCAACCATGTCTCCTGCCATGGGATTTGGTTTCAGGTGTGGCTTTCTCGGTCCTCTTCATATGGACGTGGTGAAAGAAAGGATAGAGAGAGAGTTCGACCTGGCAGTCATTTTAACGGCTCCGAACGTCAGATACAAAGTCATTTTGAGAAACGGAAAAGAACTGGAAATTACCGATCCTTCGAAATTTCCAGATGAAGGTGAGATCTTAGAGGTGTACGAACCTTACGTTGATCTCTCGATAATAACTCCAACTGACTACATAGGTCCTCTCATCAACCTTGTTCAGAACGAAAAAAGAGGGGAACTGAGAACAACAGAGAACGCAGGAAAAAACCGTGTGATACTGAAGTTTGATGCTCCGCTTTCGGAGATAATATACGACTTCTTTGATAAAATGAAGGCAGTGAGCAGGGGTTACGCCTCGATGGACTACGAATTCAAAGAGTACAGGAAGAGCGACCTGGTGAAAGTGACGATACTGGTCAACAAAGAACCGGTCGACGCGCTCTCCTTCATCGTCCACAGATCGAAAGCCTATCCAATGGCACGAAAGATGGTGGAAAAATTGAAAGAGTTGATCCCAAGGCATCAATTCCAGATACCGATCCAGGCAAAAGCGGGAGGTAGAATAATAGCAAGAGCCGATATAAAAGCGCTCAGAAAAGATGTCTTGGCCAAGTGCTACGGTGGAGATGTAACGAGAAAGATGAAACTTCTGGAGAAGCAAAAAGAAGGTAAGAAAAAACTCAGGGAAATAGGACGCGTCACCATTCCTCAAGAGGCGTTCCTGGCCCTTTTGAAGATAGGAGAAGGTGATGAAAAGTGAAATGGCTCCTTCTACCGATGATCATTCTCCTTCTTTCTTCCTGCTCGTTTTTCCAGATAGAGGTACCTCCTGATGCTTACTCGGTGGACACCGCACTCCAGATATTGGAGAACCAGGAATACAAATTGATAGACATGAAGGATGTAGATCAGTACAAAGACGTAGAAATGAAGGGAAAAGTGGCGGTGTTCGAATCGAAGACCGGTAATGCCCTGCTTCTCTACGTGCACAAGGGCGAAGATGCCAAGAAAGTGTGGAAGGCAATAAACAAGAAGTCGGGATTTCTCTCGGTGAGGAGTATTCTGGAGTTACCGAACATGGGAAAGTTTTCCACGGTGTTGAACGGAAAAAAGATCGTCGCCTGGTGGAAGAAGAGCTGGTTTTTCATTGCAGAAGGTAGAAACGAAGTGGATGAGTTTGTGAAACACGTGTACAGGGTGTACGGGGTGTTGAAAGAATGATCGTGCTGGGTCACAGAGGATATTCAGCAAAGTATCTGGAGAACACTCTGGAGGCGTTCATTAAAGCCATCGAATTTGGGGCGGATGGTATAGAGTTGGACGTGAGGCTTTCGAAAGATGAAAAAGTAGTGGTGTCACACGATGAAGACCTGAAAAGACTGTTCGGCAGGGATGTGAAGGTGAGGAATGCCACACTCAGCGAGTTGAAAGAGCTCTCGAGTGGTAAGATAGTCACACTGGATGAGGTGTACGAACACATCCCTGACGATAGGATTGTGAACGTTGAAATAAAAGAAAGAGAAGCCGCTGAGCTAGTCCTTGAGCTCTCGAAAGGTAGAAAAAACGTGATCTTTTCTTCTTTCGACCTGAATCTTCTGGATGAGAAGTTCAAAGGAACAAGGTATGGCTATCTTATAGACGAAAAAAACTTCGGGGACTTCCAGAGTTTTGTCGAGCGTGTAGAAAGAGAACGTCCCTACTCCATTCACATTCCGTACCAGGCGTTCGAGATCGAATTCGTGACAGAGCTTTGTGATAAATTCAGAGAAAAAGGAGTTAAGATCTTCGTGTGGACCCTGAACGATCTGGAAACTTTCCAGAAGATAAAAACCCACATCGATGGTATCATAACCGACGAAGTGGAGCTCTTCACTCTTCACAAGAACGAGGTGAAAAAAATGGAGTACAGAAAATTCGTCGAGACCAGACGCAAGCTGAACGAGAAAGTACTGTCGAAAGGAACGTTGAACACCAAACGATTCTTCAACCTGGATACCGCCGTGTACAGCACAGGAAAACTCGATGCAAAAACCAAAGAATTGATGGGGCTTGTTGCATCAATGGTTTTAAGATGTGATGACTGCATAAGATACCACCTCGTGAGATGTGTACAGGAAGGGCTGAGTGATGAGGAGATCTTCGAGGCCTTCGACGTCGCCCTCGTAGTAGGAGGATCGATCGTGATTCCTCATCTGAGGCGAGCGGTGAGTTTTCTGGAGGAGCTCAGGAGGATGCAGAAGAATGGCGAGATTGTTTCTCTTTGATGGCACAGCCTTGGCTTACAGGGCGTATTACGCCCTGGACAGATCACTCTCCACATCTACGGGAATTCCAACGAACGCTGTCTATGGTGTTGCAAGGATGCTTGTGAAGTTCATAAAGGAACACATAACACCTGAAAGAGACTACGCAGCTGTGGCCTTCGACAAAAGGGCAGCGACGTTCAGGCATAAACTTCTTGAGACATACAAGGCACAAAGGCCGAAAACACCGGATCTTCTGATTCAACAACTTCCTCATATCAAACGTTTGATAGAAGCGCTCGGCCTCAAAGTACTGGAAGTGGAAGGGTACGAGGCAGACGATATCATTGCTACGCTCGCGGTGAAAGGATCCGCGTTGTTCGGCGAGATATTCATAATAACCGGCGATAAAGACATGCTTCAACTCGTTAATGAAAAGATAAAAGTGTGGAGGATTGTGAGGGGAATTTCAGATCTCGAGCTCTACGATTCGAAGAAAGTGAAGGAAAGGTATGGAGTAGAACCCCAGCAAATACCTGATTTTCTCGCACTGGCGGGGGACGAGATCGACAACATTCCCGGTGTGACAGGAATAGGAGAGAGGACTGCTGTGCAGCTGCTCAGTAAGTACAGGAACCTTGAGGACATTCTAGAACATGTCCGTGAGCTTCCTCAAAGAGTGAAAAAAGCCATTCTGAAAGACAGAGAAGCTGCCATCCTCAGCAGGAAACTTGCGAACCTGGAAACAAACGTACCCATAAGAATAGATTGGGAGGAGATCAGATACAGGGGATACGATAAGAAAAAACTCCTTTCGATATTGAAAGAGCTGGAGTTCGCTTCCATAATGAAGGAGCTGCAGCTGTACGAGGAAGTAGAACCCACCGGATATGAAATCGTGAAAGATCAAAGAGCGTTCGAAGATCTTGTCAAGAAGTTGAAGGAGGTTCCATCCTTTGCTCTGGACCTGGAAACGTCTTCCCTCGACCCGTTCAACTGCGAGATAATCGGCATTTCCGTGTCCTTCAAGCCGAAGGCAGCGTATTATATACCGCTCCATCACAGAAGCGCTCAAAATCTTGATGAAGGATTAGTTCTGTCGAAGTTGAAAGAGATCCTCGAAGATCCATCTTCGAAAGTTGTGGGACAGAACCTGAAGTACGACTACAAAGTATTGATGGTGAAGAACATATCACCGGTTCACCCTCATTTCGACACGATGATAGCCGCGTACCTGCTGGAACCGAACGAGAAGAAGTTCAACCTCGAAGATCTGTCACTGAAGTTCCTCGGATACAAGATGACGTCCTATCAGGAACTGATGTCGTTTTCTTCACCCCTCTTTGGCTTCAGCTTTGCGGATGTTCCTGTCGACAAGGCCGCGAACTATTCCTGTGAAGACGCTGATATCACTTATAGGCTCTATAAAATGCTCAGCATGAAGCTTCACGAAGCGGAATTGGAGAACGTTTTCTACAAAATAGAAATGCCCCTTGTGAATGTTCTTGCCCGCATGGAACTGAACGGAGTGTACGTGGACACGGAATTTCTGAAAAAGCTCTCAGAGGAGTACGGCAAAAAACTCGAAGAACTTGCCGAAAAGATCTACCGAATAGCCGGTGAGCCTTTCAACATCAACTCTCCGAAGCAGGTCTCAAAGATTCTTTTCGAGAAGTTAGGGATAAAACCTCGTGGTAAAACTACGAAAACGGGAGACTATTCCACCAGAATAGAGGTGCTAGAAGAAATAGCAAACGAGCACGAGATAGTGCCTCTCATTCTCGAGTACAGAAAGATCCAAAAGTTGAAATCAACTTATATAGACACTCTCCCAAAACTCGTGAATCCAAAAACTGGCAGGATCCATGCGTCTTTCCACCAAACCGGTACCGCAACCGGTAGATTGAGCAGTAGCGATCCGAACCTTCAAAATCTTCCAACGAAGAGTGAAGAGGGAAAGGAAATCAGAAAAGCAATAGTGCCTCAGGATCCAAACTGGTGGATCGTCAGTGCGGATTACTCCCAAATAGAGCTCAGGATCCTTGCCCATCTCAGCGGTGATGAAAATCTTGTCAGAGCTTTCGAAGAAGGTGTTGATATACACGCTTTGACCGCCTCCAGGATCTACAGCGTAAAACCAGAAGAAGTGAGTGAAGACATGCGCCGGGTTGGGAAGATGGTGAACTTCTCCATAATATACGGCGTCACCCCGTACGGTCTGTCTGTAAGACTCGGAATACCAGTTAAAGAAGCGGAAAAGATGATCATCAGCTATTTTACGCTGTATCCGAAAGTGCGAAGCTACATCCAGCAGGTCGTTACGGAGGCAAAGGAAAAAGGCTATGTGAGAACTCTCTTTGGAAGGAAAAGGGATATTCCTCAACTCATGGCAAGGGATAAAAACACCCAATCCGAAGGTGAAAGGATCGCTATAAACACTCCTATCCAAGGCACAGCGGCGGATATTATAAAATTGGCTATGATAGATATAGACGAAGAGTTGAGAAAAAGAAATATGAAATCCAAGATGATCATTCAGGTTCATGACGAGCTGGTTTTTGAGGTTCCCGACGAGGAAAAAGATGAACTCGTTGATCTGGTAAAGAACAAAATGACAAACGTGGTGAAACTCTCTGTACCTCTGGAAGTTGATATAAGCATCGGGAAAACATGGTCTTGAAGGAGGCAATGGTATGGATGCGAAGATGGTGAACGCCCTCGTTGGATCCGTGTACGAAACCATAAGAGACGTTCTGAGAGTGGAACCAAAACTTGGGAAGCCTTCTGCAGTAACACGCATCGAGATCCCTCACTCGGTGGTAACCGTCATCGGAATAACAGGTGACATGGAAGGAAGTTTGATTTATTCCTTCTCTTCTGAAACCGCCTTGAGGGTTGTTTCTGCGATGATGGGAATGGAGTACGGTCAACTCGACGAGCTCGCCATGAGTGCTATAGGAGAGCTTGGAAATATGACAGCTGGGAAGCTTGCCATGAGACTTGAAGCTCTTGACAAACACGTCGACATCACACCGCCCACGGTGGTAAGCGGAAGAGACCTCAGAATAAAAAGCTTTGGAGCTATTTTGAAACTGCCGATCTCTGTTTTCTCAAATGAGGACTTCGATCTTCATCTGTCTGTGAAGAGTGGAGGGTGATGAACATTTCGAAGAATCTTTTTCGGGACTTTGGAAAGTACAACATGGTTGTTATGTTCACAACAACGTTAATATCGAACATAGTCGTGGGAGCTTTGCTGGGTTACTACCTGGACAAATGGACGTTTAAAAACGGAATTTTACTCTTTGTTTTTACAATTTTAGGGATTTTTTCGGGTTTGTATAACGGTTTCAAAATACTCCTGAAAGAATCCGAGAGGTATGATAAAAGTGAAAAGGCTAACAAAAAAGATGACAACGGCAATAGTGATGCTGGGACTGGTTGAAACATTCATTTTCAGTTTGATCTCCGGCTTCGAGAAAGGATGGGGGCCAATTCTTGGAAGTGGTGGAGCGATTGCGAATCTCTTTTCTTTGAAGAGAGATATAGAGAAGATGGTATCCAAGAGGACGACAAGAGGCTGGGTCTTCGGATACTTGGGCAGGTACACGTTCAGCGCGGCTCTTCTTCTAATAGGTGGATTAATTTCACTCGAAACCCTCTTGGGTGTCTTCATCGGGCTGATGAATCTGAAAATTGTTTCTTTCGTCGCCTGGAGGTGGATGGATTGAAGATCACGTTCACCAAAAAGGAGAAAATATTTCTGACAGTTTTCATAACGCTTTACATAGTGGTTGCGATTTTGAATATCCAACAACTGAAAAGAACGCCAATGGAAGAGATCTTCGGCGGTCTTGGAAAAAGGTGGATAGTGGACATAAACGGTTTCAGATTCAATCCTATGACGATAATAATGGGAACTGGCATAGCTATTCTTCTCATATCCATCGCGTACAGGTTGAGGAAGTTCGAGATCGTACCAAACAGAAAACAAGCCTTCATGGAATCTATCCTTGAGATGTTCTACGAGATCGTTGACGAATCGATTCCGGACAAGAGGTTCGTAAAGCTCACCTTTGTGATTGCAACTACGCTCTTTCTTTTCATCGCTCTCTCCAACGTGATCGGTGGAGCGGTGCCTGGAATAAACGTCGTCGCAGCCGAAGATGGCTCCATCCAGAAAATCACTCTCTTTTCCGACGTCTGGCCTGCTCCTACAGGAGATCTGAACACGAATCTCACCTACGCCATTTTCGTTTTGATTGTCAGCCACGTGTTTGCAATAAAGTCCAAAGGATTCAAGGAATGGTTGAAATCGTGGTTTTATCCGAATCCTGTGATGTTTCCTATAAATCTCATAGGCGAGCTGGCAAAACCCATTTCTCACTCCTTGAGGTTGTTTGGTAACATAGGTGGTGGAGCGATACTCGTTTACATTCTCTCTTACATGACGAAGTACTTCTTCGCACCCATCGTCTTCTGGGGATTCTTTGGAATATTCGTGGGTCTGGTGCAGGCTTTCGTGTTCAGCATGCTCGCTGTTGCATACATCAGTTCACAACTTTCGTGAGGAGGGATGAAGATGGAGAACTTGGGTGATCTCGCACAGGGATTGGCACTGCTTGGAAAATATCTTGGAGCCGGACTTTGTATGGGACTGGGTGCCATAGGGCCGGGTATGGGAGAAGGTAACATAGGTGCCCATGCGATGGACGCCATGGCAAGGCAGCCTGAGATGGTCGGTACCATCACCACGAGAATGCTCCTTGCCGACGCCGTGGCAGAAACAACGGGTATATACTCGCTCCTCATAGCCTTCATGATCCTCCTCGTGGTGTGAGGAGGGGATAACTTTGGGTTTTCTGGAGATAAATTGGACCTCAGCAGCAATGCTGATGCTTTTTGTACTGATGGTCTACTTTCTGAACAAGTTCCTTTACACTCCGTTCATCGAAATGGCTGAAAAAAGGAGAAAAAAGGTCGAAAGTGATCTGAAGAGTGCCGAAGAACTGAAAAAAGAAGCGGAGAAGATGAAAGAAGAAGCAGAAAAACAACTGTCAGAGGCTCGCCAGAGAGCTGGCGAAATAGTCGAGAATGCAAGAAAGGAAGCAGAGTCGATAATTGAAGACGCCAGAGAGAAAGCAAAGAGGGAAGCACAGAACATTGTGGACTCCGCAAAAACACAGATAGAAGTCGAGTACAAAAAAGCTCTGGAGCAGATTCAGGAACGTGCGGCGGAGCTCTCTGTGATTCTGGCCACCAAGTTGCTCCAGAGGGTCTTCCAGGATGAAAGAGCGAAGAAAGAATACCTCATCAAAATCCTCAAAGAGGAGCTAGAAAGGTCATGAAGCTCTCCGCAGTAGCCGGAAGGTACGCCAGGGCTTTTTTGGGCATCGCCATTGAAAACGAAAAAGAAGGCGAGTATCTGAGATTTCTGGACTTTGTTTGTGAAGTTTACGAATCGAACAGAGACCTGTTCGATAATCCGATTGTAAAACCAGAAAAGAAAGTGGCTTTGATAGAAGATGTGTTGAGAGACTTTGGAGAAGAAATGGACGAATACCAGGAGAGATTCCTGATCCTTCTTTTTGAAAGAAAAAGACAGAAACTGCTCAGAAACATTCGGGACCTGTTCGAGTACGAAAAAATACTTTCAGAGCAGAAAGTGCCCGCCGATCTGAAAATAGCGCACGCTCCAGAAGACGAGGAGTTGTCCCTCCTCAGAAAGTTCATACGAAAATACGCCCTCAGAGATCCCGTGTTCAAAACGACTGTGGACGAATCTCTAATAGCGGGAGCAGTTGTGGAGTTTGAAGGGTTCAGATTGGATACAACTGTGCAGGGCAGATTGAAGAAGATCTCTCAAGAAGCCCTCAAAAGGGGTGAGATAAGTTGAGGATAAATCCCGGTGAGATCACCAAGGTGCTGGAAGAAAAGATAAGGAGCTTTGAGGAAAAGATAGACCTCGAAGACACCGGAAAGGTTATCCAGGTGGGAGATGGCATAGCCCGTGTGTATGGCTTGAACAAGGTGATGGTGAGTGAGCTCGTGGAGTTCGTGGAAACGGGTGTTAAAGGTGTGGCCTTCAACCTGGAGGAAGACAACGTTGGTATCATCGTGCTCGGTGAATACAAAGACATAAAGGAAGGACACACCGTCAGAAGGCTCAAAAGGATCATAGAAGTACCCGTTGGTGAAGAGCTCCTTGGAAGAGTGGTGAATCCCCTGGGAGAGCCCCTCGATGGGAAAGGACCCATAAGCACTAAGAATTTCAGGCCAATAGAGATAAAAGCCCCCGGTGTCATCTACAGAAAACCCGTTGACACGCCCCTTCAGACGGGTATAAAGGCCATAGATTCCATGATTCCCATCGGCAGAGGTCAAAGAGAGCTAATCATAGGTGACAGACAAACTGGAAAGACCGCCATTGCCATCGACACAATCATCAACCAGAAAGGACAGGGTGTTTATTGTATATACGTGGCCATCGGTCAGAAAAAATCTGCCATAGCAAGAATCATAGACAAGCTCAGGCAGTACGGAGCCATGGAATACACCACCGTGGTGGTAGCTTCCGCATCTGACCCGGCAACACTCCAGTACATAGCACCCTACGCAGGATGCGCCATGGGTGAGTATTTCGCATACTCTGGAAGAGATGCTCTTGTGGTGTACGACGACCTCTCGAAGCATGCCGTTGCCTACAGACAACTCTCGCTTCTCATGAGAAGACCCCCCGGAAGAGAAGCGTACCCTGGAGACATATTCTATTTGCACTCCAGACTTCTTGAAAGAGCAGTCCGTCTGGACGACAAACTCGGTGGAGGATCTTTGACTGCACTCCCGATCGTTGAAACACAAGCAAACGACATATCTGCTTATATACCAACGAACGTGATATCCATTACGGACGGACAGATATACCTTGAGCCGGGATTGTTCTACGCGGGGCAAAGGCCGGCCATCAACGTAGGTCTGTCCGTATCCAGGGTAGGTGGTGCCGCACAGATAAAGGCCATGAAGCAGGTAGCTGGGATGTTGAGAATAGAGCTCGCACAGTACAGAGAACTGGAAACCTTTGCCCAGTTTGCAACGGAATTGGATCCGGCCACGCGCGCCCAAATCATAAGAGGACAAAGACTCATGGAGCTTCTGAAACAAGAACAATACAGTCCAATGCCTGTTGAAGAACAGGTCGTCGTGATATTTGCGGGTGTCAGAGGATATCTCGATGACCTACCTGTGGAGGCGGTCAGAAGATTCGAAAGGGAGTTCCTTAGATTCTTGCATGAAAAACACCAGGATATACTGGATGATATCAGAGAGAAAAGAGAACTCACTCCCGAAACAGAAGAAAAGCTCAAGAAGGCGATCGAAGAATTCAAGTCTCTGTTCAGGGTGTGATAGTCGATGAGTAGAGGACGAATGTTACAAATAAGGCGAAAAATAAGTGCTACACAATCTCTTATGAAGATCACACGTGCCATGGAAATGGTGGCACGTGCAAAATCGAGGAAACTGGAAGCAGAATATCAAAAGTTCAAACCCTTCTACGAAGAGATAAAACAATTGTGGTCACTGATACCCGATGAAAGTCTCGATCCCATCTTTTTCGAAGAAGGAGACAGGGATCTGATTGTAGTGATAACGAGTGATATGGGGCTTTGTGGTTCTTTCAACAGTGAAATCATAAGGGAAGCAGAGAGGGTGATTTCCGAGTCCAGGGATCCCCATCTTGTACTCATAGGTCTCAAGGCTATAAATCACTTCAAAACGGGAAACGTTCTGAAGATGTACGATAGATTCTACGAGATACCGGATTTCAGAAACGGTTCAACGATCGTAGAAGATATCCTCGAGTTCCTGGATGGTAGACCCGTGAACGTCAGGGTGGTATTCAGTCGGTTCAAGAACATCCTCATTCAAAAACCGGAAGTGTACAATCTCATTCCACTCAAAAGAAAGGAGAAAAGGAAAGAAGACTTTGAATATGAACCTCTTCCCGAGCAACTCGTTCCTGTCGTGCTCCATTATTATCTGTCTGCCACTTTGATGGAGTTCATGTTCCAGACAAGGATAGGAGAGTTCTACGCCAGACAGAACGCCATGAAGAACGCAACCGACAACGCTCAGGAAGTGATCAGAGAGTTGACTCTGGCTTACAACAAGGCGCGTCAGGCTTCGATCACCCAAGAACTCATAGAAATAGTGACGGGTGCAGAGGCACTGAAAGAAATCGAAAAATGAGGTGATACGGCATGGCAAAAGGTTCAAAGGGATACGTAGTGGGAGTGATGGGGCCTGTTGTGGATGTGAAGTTCCCTGAAGAAGAACTTCCAGACATATTCAATGCCCTCGAAGTTGTGAACCCCCAGACAGGCCAGAAGGTTGTCCTCGAGGTGGAGCAACTCATAGGAGATGGTGTTGTTAGAACGGTGGCGATGGATTCTACCGACGGACTCACCAAAGGATTGGAAGTGGTCGACACGGGCGAGCCGATAACTGCTCCCGTTGGGAAGGAGGTTCTCGGGAGGATCCTGAACGTGATAGGGGAACCTGTGGACGAAGCCGGCGATATAAAGGTGAAAGAAAGATGGCCAATCCACAGACTGGCTCCTGAACTTGTGGAGCAGTCCACCGAGATCGAAATACTCGAGACTGGCATAAAGGTTATAGATCTACTCGCCCCCTTTCCGAAAGGTGGAAAAATAGGATTCTTCGGTGGCGCTGGTGTTGGAAAGACCGTGCTCGTCATGGAGCTGATCAGAAACATCGCTATAGAGCATAAAGGGTTCTCCGTGTTCGCAGGTGTTGGCGAAAGAACGAGGGAGGGAAATGAACTCTGGCTCGAAATGCAGGAAAGCGGGGTTCTGGGTAACACCGTTCTTGTCTTTGGACAGATGAACGAGCCACCGGGGGCGAGGTTCAGAGTCGCTCTGACTGCGCTCACGATCGCTGAGTACTTCAGGGATGTTGAGGGAAGAGACGTTCTTTTGTTCATAGACAACATATTCAGGTTCGTTCAAGCAGGAAGTGAGGTTTCCGCCCTGCTTGGAAGAATGCCGTCCGCCGTTGGTTACCAACCCACCCTCGCAACCGACATGGGAGAACTCCAAGAAAGGATCACCTCAACCAGGAGAGGATCCATAACTTCTGTTCAAGCTATCTACGTACCCGCGGACGATATAACCGACCCTGCTCCTGCAACCACCTTTGCACATCTGGATGCGACAGTCGTTCTGTCAAGAAGGATCGCAGAGCTGGGACTCTATCCTGCAGTTGACCCACTTGATTCTTCCTCGAAGATACTCGATCCCACCGTTGTTGGAAGAGAACACTACGAAGTAGCAAGGGGTGTGCAGGAGGTACTCCAGAGGTACAAGGACCTGCAGGATATCATAGCCATCCTCGGTGTGGAGGAGCTGTCCCCAGAGGATAAACTTGTTGTTCATCGAGCAAGGAGAATTCAGAGGTTCCTGAGTCAGCCTTTCCACGTTGCCGAAAGGTTCACAGGAAGGCCAGGTAAATACGTTCCACTTGAAGAGACGATCAGAGGGTTCAAAGAGATTCTCGATGGAAAGCTCGACGATGTACCCGAACAGGCGTTTCTCATGGCCGGGAACATCGACGAAGTCAAAGAGCGCGCTAAAGAGATGAGGAGTTGAAACCGTGAAAGTGAAGATCGTAACACCTTACGGAACGGTGTTCGACAGAGAGAGCGACTTCATTTCCTTTCGTACCGTCGAAGGAGCCATGGGTATCCTACCGAGGAGGGCGCCCATAATCGCTCAGCTCTCCGTGTGCGATATAAAGATCAGGGCCAGCGAAGAAGAGTTTCATCTCAAAGTCGCAGGCGGTTTTCTCATGTGTGATGGAAAAGAGGTGACCATAATAACAGAGGAGGCGGGAAGAGAGGAAGACATCTCACCGGATAGATTCATGGAAGCGAGAGAAAGGGTAGAAAGGGTGAGAAAATTCTTCCAGTCTTCGTAACCGACAGCGCCGTAACCGTTGGTGATTGGAAGCTCCCGTTTCCATTGAAAACAGTAGGAATAAAGGTGTACATTGAAAACAAGGAATTCACCGACGGAGTGGATCTGGTTTCGGAAACCTTCTACAGTTTTTTTGGAAAAGCAAAAAACTTCAGGACAGCTGTTCCTTCTCCAGTTGAGATGGAGAAGATTTTGCGTGATATAATTTCTGAAGGCTACACCAGAATATACTGTGTCCACCTGTCCTCGAAATTGAGTGCTTTCTACAGTGTCATGAGTGGCGTTGTGAAACGCTTGAAGGAAGAATTCCCGAACGTGGAATTCAAGGTGATCGATACCAAACAGATCTCGATCGGAGCAGGGTATGTGTTACTGGAGCTGATGAGAGCGGTCGAAAGAGGGGAAGAAGATCTGGAAGGCATCGTTGAGGATGTGAACAGAAGAATAAAAATACGATTTTCTGTTCTCGAGTTCAGCTATCTCATAAAGAGCGGAAGAGTCAAGGCAACAGTTGGTATGCTGGGAAATCTGATGAAGATATTTCCTATCATGAGTCTCGAAAACGGAGAACTGAAGATCATTGCGAAGAAGCGGGGTTTGAAAAACGTTGTTGAAAGAATCGTGCAGGATCTGAAGACAGAAAAACCCAGAATGCTTGGGCTGGCCTACGCTGGTGAAGAGATGAAGAAAACTATTCTTGAGATAGAAAAAAGACTTCTGGATGAGAGAGTAAAGAGAGTGGACATTGTCAGATTACCACCTACTCTTGCTGTTCACTCCGGGCCCAAGATGTTTGGAGCTGGGATTTTGACACTCGAATGAGGAGGTGCATTCATGGATTACAGAATAACAGGAAAAGGTGTGGAGGTCTCAGATGCCATCAAGAATTATCTTGAAAAACGTCTCGATAAAGTGGACAGAGTGATCTACGATGACGAGCTGGTTTCATTCAACGTCAGGATAGAAAAAGACGGAAAAAACCAGTACGTTGTGAAATTCAACATGAATTTGAAGGGAAACATCATAAACGTGGAAGAAAGACATCCAGACATTTACACGGCGATAGATTTTGCATCCGATGCTCTGGAAAAACAAGTGAAAAGATTGAAAGAGAAAACAAAGAACCACGATCACAGAAAATCAGTGCCGGTTGAAAAGCCCCTTGAGGAACCTGGAGAATTTTCCCCTTCCGACAGGATCTCTTCGGTGAAAAGAGTTTCTCTGCTCAACATGGATCTTGATGAAGCGGTCATGCAGATG
>NZ_JAGGZH010000116.1 GCF_021162145.1 Thermotoga sp. | reverse complement strand
CTTACCCGTTATGTCCTTCGGCGTGAGATCCACGAGGAACAGGTGCGTGTCGGTTCCTCCGGAGACGATCCTGTAACCTCTCTTTTTCATCTCTTCTGCCATCTTCTTTGCGTTCTTTACGACCTGTTTCTGGTATTCCCTGAACTCTTCTGTCATAGCTTCCTTGAAACAGACGGCTTTGGCCGCTATGACGTGCATGAGTGGTCCACCCTGAATCCCGGGGAAGATCGTTTTGTCCACAGCCTTGGCGATGTCTGGATCGTTAGTGAGGATCAAACCTCCTCTGGGCCCTCTGAGGGTTTTGTGGGTGGTGGAAGTTACCACATGAGCATATTCAACAGGGTTCGGATGGATCCCCGCCGCTACGAGCCCCGCAAAGTGCGCCATGTCCACCATCAGGTAGGCTCCCACTTCGTCGGCAATCTCTCTGAATTTTTTGAAATCAATCGTACGAGCGTAAGCGCTACCTCCCGCAACGATGATTTTCGGCTTGTGCTCCAGAGCAAGTTTTCTGACCTCGTCGTAATCTATTGTTTCTGTTTCCAGATTGACTCCGTAGTGAACCACCCTGAAGATTCGGCCGGAGAAGTTCACGGGAGCTCCGTGTGTCAGATGACCTCCATGTGATAGGGACATTCCCATGATCGTGTCACCGGGTTGGGCGAGTGCCAGGTACACCCCCATGTTGGCCTGTGAACCGGAGTGTGGCTGAACGTTTGCGAACTTCGCACCGAACAGCTTTTTTGCCCTCTCTATGGCGAGCTCCTCTGCTCTGTCTACCCATTCACACCCACCGTAGTACCTTTTTTTGGGGTATCCTTCTGCGTACTTGTTGGTGAGCGTGCTTCCCATGGTCTCTATAACGGCAAGGGAAGCGAAGTTCTCCGAGGCGATCAGTTCGATACCGTACTCTTGCCTTTTGAGCTCGTTCACCAGCACCTCGTAGATCTCTGGATCCACCTTCTTCACGCGCTCCCACAAAGAGGATCACCTCACTCAACGCTGTATTCTGTTCCCGAAGGGGTATCTTTCAGGACGACTCCGATCTCTCTGAGGCGATCTCTAATCTTATCGGAGAGATCGTACCTTTTCTCTTTTCTCAAAGACTCCCTCACCTCTATCAACACCCCGAGGAGAGGCTCACTTGCAACCTCTTTTCTTTCCTCATTCAGATCGAACAATCCAAGAACAGGGCCGAACTCTCTTCTGATGAGGTGATAGAAGAGAAGTGCACTCTCCGCGTCGTTTTCTTCCATGGCCTTGCTCAACTTCCTCGCTAGTTCAAAGAGAAGAGAGGTAGCAACGGGGGTATTGAAATCGTCGTCCAGTGCCTCAACGAACCTGCTCACGTACTCTTCATAAACGGCGTTCCTCTTTGGAATACCATCCACACCATTGCTTTCGTATCTTCTGAGAATCTCCCAAACGCGGCGAGTTGCTTTTGAGTACTTGCTCAGAAGCTCTTCCGAGAAGTCCATGGGAGAACGATAGTGTTTTGAAAGGATCATGTATCTCAAGCCGTCCCTTCCGTACTTCTTCACAGCTTCACGAACAGTGAATATGTTTCCCGTTGACTTGCTCATCTTGTCACCGAGGAGTCTCACCATCCCGTTGTGCATCCAGTACCTGGCGAACACCTTTCCAGTCAACGCTTCCGCCTGGGCTTTTTCGTTTTCGTGGTGTGGAAATATCAGGTCCTCCCCACCCGCGTGGATATCGAAGCTCTCTCCCAGGATCTTCACCGACATGACGGTACACTCTATATGCCAGCCTGGCCTCCCTTCACCCCATGGAGAATTCCACCATGGTTCACCGGGCCTTGCTTTTTTCCACAGCGAAAAATCGAGAGGGAAGTTTTTCGTCTCGTCCACCTCAACCCTGGCGCCGGCGATGAGGTCTTCGATCTTCTTCTTCGAGAGTTCACCGTATCTTTCGAACTTCCTCACATCGAAGTAGACACCCGTTTTTGTCTGATAGGCGTATCCCTTCTCGACGAGTCTTTCGATGGTCTCGACGATGTCATCGACAAAATCGGTGGTCCTGGGGTGGTAGTTTGCGGGTCTTATTCCAAGTGCGTGCGCGTCCCTCCAGTACTCGACTATGAAGGTGTCTGCCACCGTTTTGGGATCGACACCCAGCTGGTTGGCCTTGTTTATAATCTTGTCATCTATGTCCGTGAAGTTTTGAACCATGATCACCTTGTAACCCCTGTACTCCAGGTACCTTCTGAACACATCGAAGACAACAGCGGGTCTTGCGTTTCCCACGTGCACCAGATCGTAGACGGTGGGACCGCACACGTACATTTTCACAACCCCGGATTGCAGGGGGATAAATTCCTCCTTCTTTCCAGTCAGGGTATTCGTTATCCTCATTCACACACCTCCGAGTCTCACACGTTGATGTTGCTGATCTCCACCAGCTCTTCCGAGGTGAGAACCTCCTCTATGTTCAAAATTATCACGATATCATCTCCCACCTTCGCAAGACCGAGGATGTATTCTTTTCCTCTTCCGGCAAGATTCTGAGGGGGTTGTTCGACGTCTTTTTCCGTGAGAGTCAGAACTTCACTCACGTCGTCCACCAGAAAGCCGACCTGCGTGTCCTTGACCATGGCGACGATGATCTTCGCCCCGCTTTTGTCCTCCATGTCCGGCATCTTGAACTTCTTCCTGAGGTTCACCACCGGTATAATCTTTCCTCTCAGGTTCATCACACCTTCGATGAACTCCGCCGTCTCTGGTACAGAAACGATTTTCTCCACCTCAACGATGCTCTCGACCTTCATGATGTCCACGCCGAACACCTGATTCCTCAGTTTGAATGTCACCACTTTCAGTTCCATTCGTATCCCCCCTTCACATTATTTTCATGAGCACCTGACCGGTTTCTATGCTTTCTCCTTCCTTCACGAGGATCTCCTTCACTGTCCCGGAAAACTCCGATTGAAGTTCGTTCTCCATCTTCATGGCCTCGAAAACGAGCAGTTTGTCGCCCACTTTCACTTCCTGTCCCTCTTTCACAAGGATTTTCAAGACGATTCCTGCCATCGGTGCCTTGACGAGTTTCCCTTCACCACCTGAGGTTTCTTTTTTCTCAGCGACTTTCGTTTCTGGCATCTCTTTTTTTTCCTCCATCACGGGGGAAGGCTTAGGATTCGGGGAACTCGTTTTTGGCTTTTCTTGAACTTTCTTGGAATTTCCTATCTCCTCCACTTCGACTATGTATTCTTTTCCGTTCACTACCACTCTGAACTTTCTGACCATTTTCTCCTCCTCCATCCACGTTTTCTCCACACCTCAAAACCACGTTTTTCTGTCCTTCTTCGCCTTATGGACACGATTCTGTACTCCCCTTCAAGTACCTGAGCAATGACCGCTGATATCAAAGCAACGACCTCCTCTTCCACCTCGCGAGGCTTTTCCTCTACAACGGCGGGCCGCTCACGTTTCGAGAAGTACCTCAAAAGCGTGGAGAAGAAAAACAGTATCAGGAAGACAAGAAAAACGGTTGTGATACCAAAGACAAATATCCGAATCATGAATTCACCTCACAGTGGAATGTTCCCATGCTTTTTCTTCGGTCTGTACTCGACTTTCGTTTCACACACTTCGAGAGCCTTCGCTATGTACTTTCTCGTCTCCCTCGGATCTATCACCATGTCCACGTAACCCCTGCTGGCAGCTATGTAGGGATTCGCAAATTGCTGTTTGTACTCCTCGATGAGTTTTTTCCTTGTCTCCTCCGGATTCGAAGAAGACGCGATTTCTTTCTTGAAGATGATGTTCGCCGCCCCCTCAGGACCCATGACGGCGATCTCCGCGGAAGGCCAGGCGAGTACCATATCAGCTCCAAGGTGTTTGCTGCCCATGGCGATGTACGCTCCACCGTAGGCCTTTCTCAGGATCACAGTGATCTTTGGAGATGTTGCCTCACTGTAAGCGTAGAGAAGTTTTGCTCCATGTCTTATGATGCCGCTGTGTTCCTGGGCGACACCGGGAAGGTACCCGGGCGTGTCTACAAAGGTCAGTATCGGGATGTTGAAGGCATCAAGGAATCTTATGAAACGTGCTGCCTTATCTGAGGAGTCTATGTCCAGAACACCGGCGAAGACTGAGGGCTGATTAGCCACTATCCCCACCACTTTTCCCTGTATCCTTCCAAAGCCGATCACGATGTTTCTCGCGAAGTATGGCTGCACCTCGAAGAATTCTCCATGATCAACCACCTTCTTGATGATCTCCCTCACGTCGTAGCCCTTATTCGGATTGTTGGGTAGAACATCTAAAACATCATCAGGCATTTCGAGATCAGGATCCGGGTTCTCAATGGGAGGCTCCTCCGCGTTGTTGGACGGAAGGTATGAGAAAAGCTTCCTCACGAGTTCCATGGCCTTCTCATCGTCGTTCGCCAGAAAGTGGGCGTTCCCACTTTTTTGGTTGTGGACCATGGCACCTCCAAGGTCTTCCTGGGAGATCTCCTCGCCAGTTACCGCCTTTATCACGTTCGGCCCCGTTATGAACATCCTTGCCGTCTGATCCACCATCACGATGAAATCGGTGAGTGCGGGCGAATAGACGGCACCTCCGGCGCACGGTCCGGCTATCACGGTGATCTGCGGAATCACTCCCGAGGCGAGGGTGTTTCTGAAGAATATCTCACCGTATCCGGCAAGTGCATCCACGCCCTCCTGTATACGAGCACCGCCCGAATCGTTTATCCCCACAACGGGAATACCCATCTTCAATGCAAGGTCGAGCAGTTTTACTATCTTCTTCGCGTGCATTTCACCGAGAGACCCACCCATCACGGTGAAGTCCTGAGAGAAAACGGCCACTTTCCTTCCGTTTATCTCCCCTACACCTGTTATGACGCCATCCCTTGGAAGTTTTACCCTGTCCAGGCCGAAGTAGGTGTTTCTGCGCTCAACGAATTTGTCGATCTCCACAAAAGTTCCGGGATCAAGAAGCAAATCCAGTCTCTCCCATGCAGTGAGCTTCCCCGCTTGATGCTGCTTTTCGACTTTTTCTGGGCCGCCACCCTGTTCTATCTCTTTTTCTCTTTTCTTCAAATCTTCCAGCTTCTCATTCAAACTCATTCTATCCCTCCGTTTCCAGTGATGCGAGAATTTCCCTCAGTATCTCTTCTTCATTTCTTGTATCACCGTCGAGCTTTTTCATGAGAATCTTTTCCAGCACCTCTCCAATTATTTTACCGGATTTGATTCCCTTTTCGATGAGGTAGTTCCCATCTATCTTTTCAAGCTTTGTGTCCCTGATCTTGAGCAAGTGGGCCTTGAATCTCTCTTCCTCCTCGCCACGAAGGTAAGCCAGGAAGTGACATATCGTTTCGTTGCTGACGCCCTTCACGAGAGGATACACGAACGACGTCGGCACACCTTCTTTGAGCATTTCCACAAGAGCTGGTGCGCTTTTTTCCACATGCTTTACCTCGTTTATCAGATCCCTCTTAAGAGAGTACCTCTTTCTAACCTTCTCCCAGCTTTCCTCGTCGTAGAACTCGAGAAACACATGCAAAACAGCGTAAAACTTGTTGACTTCACCGATGTTCTTCGCGACCCACGGAATGTTCCTGAACAAACTCTCCATTTTCCCATCCATGGCAGGTGTGTAGTAAGTTTTTGGGAAAAGGTGCTTTATTATGTCGAACTCGGCCATTCTCCTGATGGACTTCAATGGGTTTTTCTCCTCGAGTATCTTCTCTATTTCCTGTCTTATGCGGGCACCTGTTGTCTTTTCGAGATATCCCTCTTCGACCGCCTGCCTCAGTAATCTCTCCGTTGTTTCTTCTATGCGAAAATCGAACCTCTGCTCGAACCTGACGGCACGCAGGATCCTCGTGGGATCATCCACAAAGCTGAGAGTGTGCAGGACACGTATGATCCCCTCCTTCAAATCTCTGTATCCACCGAAGAAATCCACGAGCAACCCGAAATCACCGGGATTCAGCTTTATTGCCATAGCGTTTATTGTGAAATCGCGCCTGTAGAGATCTTTTTTTATCGTACTCATCTCGACGTCCGGTAGCTTGGCAGGAGATTCGTAGTATTCCATTCTGGCGGTGGCGACGTCTATCCTCAGACCATCTCTCAGGAAGAGGGAGGCGGTCATGAATTTTTCGTGCTTCACCAGCTTTGCAGGTAAGAACCTCCTTGCATACTCGGCGAATTCCATGGCGTTTCCTTCCACCACGATGTCTATGTCCAGGTTCTCTATCCCGAGAAGCAGGTCCCTTACGAATCCACCCACGACGTAAACCGGCATGTTCACCTCGTCTCCGAACTTTCCCAGAAGTCTGAAGAGGTTGAGCAGCTGGGGCTTTACGCACTTCATCAGAAGATCTGTTACGTTCCTGAAAATCTGACCGTTTTCTCTGAAAACGGGCCTTACGTATTTCTTGAAAGGTTTTCCGAATATTGCTCTCAACACATCGCTTCTGGTCACGATCCCAACAAGGATTCCGTTCTCCAGTATTGGTATTCTGCCTATGGCGTTTTCCACCATGAGTTCTCTCAGTTTCGTCACGGGAGTGTCAGGTGTTGCCACCACAAGATTTGGTGTCATGATGGATTTCACGGATCTGTCCCCTAGGTTGTGATTCATCGCCTTGTCAACCGCTTTCTTTGTTACAATCCCTACCAGTTTGTTTCCCTCCGCAACAGGGAAACCGTTGTGTCCAGTTTGTTCCATCAATCTGTTCACCTCTTTTATCGTCATGTCCGCGAGCACGACCTTCACAGGAGACGACATGATATCCCTCGCTCTGAGAACAGGTACCACGTGATTGTGCAATCTGTTCAAAAGTTCGCTGAGAACCTCTTTCGGTTCTTTCCCAACAACCGTTGCCGATGCGGCCCTCGCGTGGCCACCTCCTCCAAGGTCCCTCATCAGCGAACCAAGATCCACATCCGGTGAGGAAGTTCTTCCCACAATGTACACCTTTTTCCCCATCCTCACGATCGCAATGAACGTCTCACTGCCACTCATCTCCCAGGCCCTGCTTACAACCAAGCCCAGACCACCGACGAAACCCTCATACTCGGCCATTGAAACAGTCACAGGGACACCGTTCACTTCGTACTCACGGGTGTTTTCGATCAACCTATCCATTATCTCCATTTGCTGTGGTGTGAGTTCTTCTTTTGTGTAAAGTGCTACCTCGTCAAGTTTTGCACCGTTTTCCAGCAAAAACTTTGCAACCTCGAGATCACGTGGGGTGGTCGAAGAAAAGAGAAGATTTCCCGTATCATCGTAAAGAGCGATCATGAAGAGGGTGGCTTCGGTGGCATCGATAGGAATTCCCTCTTTCTGGAGAAGTTCAACAAGAATCGTGATGGTGGCCCCTACCTTTGCCACCACACCGTTGAACGAGCTCTCATCGACGTGATGATCGAAGACCGTTATCTTTGCACCCCGTACCTTTTCTCTGATCTTTTCCGGAATTCGATCCAGAGAAGGAGAATCGACGATGATGAGTTCTGAGACATCACCGTCGAACTCGTGCTCCCAAAAAAATTCAAAGCGATCGGAGTATATCTTCAGGAACTCGGAGAGATTCCTCGCGGGATTCCCCGGTAACACGATGATGTGATCGGAAAACAACTTCTTTGCTGCTACACATGAAGCAAAAGCGTCGAAGTCCGGTGACCTGTGCGTGGTGATGACCTTCATCATTCCACCTCTAAAGTAACGGTAACGGAACTCGCCTCCATCGTATCAGCCTCAAGATCCATAACCACCCTGTCGGCACTCATTTTAAGGTTCTTCTCGGTATCTTTCAGCTCAACGCTGTCGGCAAGTTCAATGATCCCATCATCTCTTCTGTAGACAAATTTCCCAGAGGAGGCCTCCACCGCTCCTTTTTTGATCTGAACGTCTCCCACACCAGTGAAGATATCTTCTTTCAGATCGAACACAAGCGTGCTGCAACTGATGAACACGGTTTCCGTACTCGATTTGTCCAGAAAATCACCTGTCACGTTCCCAGTAATGGTTCCCTCCCTGGTCTCCACATCGTACACAAGATGGTCTCCAGAGAGCTTACCATCCTCGAGAGTCACGGTTACAGAAGAACTCGCCTCCGTGATTCTCCACTTCCCTCCCAGCTTTTTTACAACAAGGCTTTCTGCTTTCAGCGTGAAGCTTTCTTCTTCTATTTCGAGAAAGATGTTCCCGGAGTACTCTATCTTTTCCTCGGAAGGTCTCACAAAATCTGCCTTTATGTGTATCGTTTTCGAAAACACCAGAAGGCCCACGAAAACCAGAATCATCACCACGATCTTCTTCATTTCTCTACCCTCCCAAAGAGCTTTAAGGCTCTTTCGTACGCTCGCCGCGCGGTGAACGCGGGCGAAGAGGAAGAGCACTCCACTTTCAAAATCTGTTTTGCCTTTCCCATCCTTGCTTTTTCTATTCTCTTTGTTCGTGCGATCGTCGAGAGGAAGAGATAATCGAGGGCGTTCCGTGGAGGATGCACTTCTCCTTTCAGCTCAAAAACCACGATCACATCTCCTTCCGGCACACCAGTAACCCAGGAAAGCGGAACGTACCTGTCTCTGTATGGACGATAGAGAATGGGGAAAGAAAGAGACGCCTTCACCGCATCTCTCAGATCGTCTCCTTCTCCAAACACCACCTCTCTACCCTCCAGAAGATCGAAAACCCAGATTTCAAGACCCACCGGTATTTTCTGTGCTGGGAACAGGATGTCCACGTACCTGTAGAGACGTTCATGGTTTCGCACACCGTTCAAGCTGTCCCCCACTCTCATCAGAATTCTGAGAGCATCGAGCATGGAAAATCTGTCGATCCCTCTCGAAAAAAACGGATTCAAAAGCTTCTCCAGGTTCTTCCACTCCCTCACCAAGAGCGAATACGTCCTGTTGGGAGAACGTGTGCGGAAGAACAACCCACACGGAACAGCCGATATTCCGCAACATCTCACCGTGATGTTGTCCTTTGCGAGTTCCTTCAAAGCCTTCAGCACACCGACACTTCCTAGGTACGCTCCGTTTTCTCCTCCAAAAGAGATCACCAGGGCCATCTCACTCCTTTCAGATCTTCGAGAGCTTTTTTATAGATTTCGTAGTACCTTTCGAACTCGCTCCACGACTCGTTCACATTGTGTACCACCACGAAATCCGCTCGGGAGAGTTCCTCATGTTCCAGTATGATCTCCTTCCACCTGTCCATCACAAAGAACATCTCAAAGTGGTTCTTGAAACCCTTATCCCTTTTCCTGCTGAAGGAGGACGCAACAACAAAATCTGCTCCCAATTCTCTGGCCTGTGACACGGGAGTCGGAGAGAGCACCCCACCGTCCAGAGCGGGATTCCCTCCCAGCCAGATCGGTTCGAAATAACCCGGAACAGAACTGCTGGCGACAACCGCGTCTATGAGAAATCCTTCAGTCACCAGAAGAGACTCCATATTCTCCGTGTCGAAGACCACAACACCCAGTTTCTTCTTGCAGTCGGAGAATCTCTTTCTACCAAACATCTCCTTGAGAATAGAAAACAGAAGGTCCGCCCTGAAAAGTGAGCGCTGGAACATACCCTTCCAGGTGCCTTCATTCTCTGTTTTTTTCAAGCTATGAAGGTGTTTTTTCATGATGGAAAAGGTGATCTCCCTCACCGCGTGAGGATCTCCGTGCAGTGCGTACAGGGCACCAACGATCGAACCTATGGAGGATCCTGTCACCACGTCAAAGACGTCCCCTGTTTTCTCAAGGAGCGCAAGATGAGCAGCCCCTTTGACCCCTCCAGCGGCGAGTGCTATTCCCCTAACCATCCTCTCACCTTGCTATCAGGAGAACACCCAGCATGAGTGCAAGCATTCCCACACCGATTATCATCAACAGGTTCGTATTGATCGGTATCTCCTGAGCTTTTTTCTCCTCTTCCGCAAGTTTTTGAGACAGCGCCTCTACATCGGACGAGACACTCTCCAGTTTGTCTGCAAGATCGACAATCTGTTGTTTGAGAGCTTGCACCTCTCTTTCCAGACGGGACTCAACAATTTGATACTCGGATTGGGCTTTCTCCAGATTCGAGGTGCGGGAAGATAGCACCTCCAGATCCTTCTCAATAGTCGCTATTTCGCTTCCAAGGTCGAGCGCTTTTTCAGAAACCTGAGAGATTCTGCTCTCCAGACTGGATAGTTTCGCCTCCAGACTGGATGTTCTGCTTGAAATATTCGAGAGACTTTGAGACAGTTCACTCTTTAATTTTGCCAGTTCGGAAGAGAGTGATTCCACGCTCTTTGTAGTTACACCCAGTTGTTCTGTGAGACTTTCCACCTTTCCCTTCAGAAGGAGAATGTCCCCACCCGCGTCCTCCTTCCATGCAAGAAGGTCCCGCGTCTCGGTACCGAGCCTCGTAACCGTCTCCTCCAGATTCGAGAGCTTTGTCTCTGCGCTTTTCAAGTTGTTCTCTACAAGATCCAGTCTGGAAGAATGTTCTTTGGAAACCTGCTCCAACTCCTGCAGTTTTTTTTCGACGGTGTCTATCCTTCTCAATATCTCCGTGTCAAAACCACCTGTTTCCTGCTTGAAACTGGCGAAAGCGAGAGAAAGGTTCTTGTAGGCGTCCTCGAGAGAATCAATCTTCGTCCCTAGTTTGGAGAGATCGCTTGCTGCAGCGGTCACTTTCGATATCACATTTTCGATCTTGGAGTCCAGTGATTTGTAATCTTCTTCCAGTTTCGTTGTCCTCTCGTCCAGGGCGATAGTGGCTGCCTTGACGATATCGAGTTCATCGAGAAGGGGGAATTTTTCTCTGAATTTCTCCAGTTCGAACCTTGTCACGAGTCTGTATATGTACTGGGCCACATCGTATCTTGTGACCAAAAGGGCCCCTCGGAAGTTCCCGTTTTCATCCAGTTCCATGAGTCCCGAATCCACAACGTATTTCACAACGTCGAAAAACGGTGAGTCGGGCTCTACATCTTTTATGGTCTGACCCATCAGAAAAAGGGCGATAGTCACCAATCCAGCGAAGAAAATCCGTTTCAACACATTCACCTCCCTCTTCAACCTTAAAGCATCCTTGAAAACACGCCATGAAGATAGGGTTTATTGTTTGGAAAAATTCTTCTCCATGACGGCTTTCAACTCTTTGAGGAGTTTCAAGATACTTTCAGCTTTTTTCCGTCCAAATTCACTCGTGATCTTTTCTATGAAATTTTCCCTTCTTTCTATGACCTTTTCTATGACTTTTTCTCCTTTCCCGGTTAAGTCCAGAAGGTAAGCCCTTCTGTCCGTGGTATCCGGTGTTCTCACAAGGTAGCCGTCCGCTTCCAGTCTTTTAACAAGGCCACTCACGGTGCTCTTTGCAACGCCAAGAAGAAGGCTGAGCTCCCCGGGTCTTTTCGGTCCCTCGAAGTATATCTTCTGCAAGATGTCGAATTGTGCCGGGGTAATCCCAAAATCCTTCAGCACCTTTCTTCCCTCCACTTTCACCATGAAACAGATCTCCCTCAACACCCTCTCGAATGACTGTTTCATTCTTTCACCTCTTTCCCGAAAGTATCACCGTGATTTCACCGAGCGTTTTTTTCTTTTCGAAGTGTTTGATCGCTTCGCTGACCTTTCCTCTGAAGAACTCCTGGTGCATCTTGGTCATCTCCCTGGCGATGAATATCTCCCGGTCTCCCAGTATCTCCAAGATGTCCTTCAACGTGGAGATGAGTCTTTCCGGTGACTCAAAAAAGACGACTGGTCTTCTCTCCTCCTTCAACGTTCTGAGGAGTCTTCTTCGGTTCTTGCCCCGGGGGAGGAAACCTTCAAAGATGAACTTGGACCCGGGAAAACCACTCACGGCAACTGCGCTGGTTAAAGCACTGGCCCCCGGTACCACATCCACCTCCACCCCGTTCTTCCAGCATTCCTCTATGAGATTGTGCCCGGGATCTGATATCACCGGCATTCCCGCATCGCTCACCAGTGCCACGGTCTTTCCTTCTTTCAAAAGCGGAAGAACTTCTTTTATTCTCCTCTTGGAGTTTTTTTCGTTGAAAGAGAGAAGAGGTTTTTTGATCCGGTATTTATTCAAGAGTATCACAGTTCTTCTAGTGTCCTCTGCGAGTATTAGATCCACGTTTCTGAGGGTTTTCAAAGCCCTGATGGTGATATCTTCGAGATTCCCTATGGGGGTTCCCACGACGATGAGTTTTCCCAACCTATCTCCTCCTCAGATCGAAGAACCTGGAATGTTTTTTCGCCTCTTTCAGCATATCATCGCTCAGACGTATTCGAACAGAAGGGCCGAACACCCTTTCGAAGCTCTTCACTACCATTTTTTCCAGAAACTTTACATCCACATCGTACAACTCCAGAAGTCCCTTCACGGAAGGAACACTTTCTCCAAAGATCTCTCTTAAAAGTTCGCTGTCCTGTTTCAGGATGATCGAACCGTGTTCAACGATTGCTGTTTTTGTTCTGAACTGAGCACTTCCCACGATCTTCATTCCGTCAACCACGACCTCGTATTTCGAAGATGCATCAAAACAAAATGCGGTGTTCCCACGCTTTCCATTGGAAAGTTCAGCGGGAACGTCCACCTCACGAAGTGCTTCCCTTATCGTAGCATGGACCAGCCTGTGAAACTCGAGAACAGACAGTTCTCCGAACGGACTCTCTTTTGGAACTGCAAGACAGTAAGTGATCTCCATGCGATGAAGCACCGCTCGACCACCTGATGGTCTCCTCACAAGATCCACACCCTCTGGTATTCTCAAACCATCTTCTTTTTGAAATCGTCCCAGAGAGACCGTGGGTCTTTTCCATCCATAGAGCCTGAGGAAGGGGCTTTTCTTAAACCATGCCCACTCCGCCATCAGACCGTCTATGGCCATGTTCAGGGGACCAGGAAAGACATCCTTTTCGATCACAACAAGGGACGCTTGAATGGTATCCCCACCCTCCTTGGGTACTTCTCGGGAGATCGATCCATCTTTTTGAGTACCAGAAGACACCTTCGCTCACCGGTTTTCAGAGTGTACTTCCTCACCTTCTCCAGCTCAACCTTCAGTTCACTGAGAGCCTTCCCGGCCTCCTTCAGTTCTTCCTCGAAGGAAGGGCCCTTGTAGAAAAGCATCCCTCCTCCCACCTTGAGGGCTGGAGCACATATTTCCACGAGGATGTTCAAACGTGCTACCGCTCTGGCCGTCACGTAATCGTACTCTTCTCTATGTTCCCTCGAGAAACTTTCGGCTCTCTCCTTCACCACAGTGACGTTCCCTAGGTTGAGTTCCCTGACAACGTGTTCTAGGAACCGCACGGACTTCTCCCTGGAATCCAGGAGTGTCACCTTGAGTTTTGGAAAAAAGATCGCTAAAATAAGCCCTGGGACACCGTTGCCCGATCCCACATCCAGGAGTGACCCATTCAAATTTTCATTTTTCAGAGGAATCAGTATCTCTGCAACGTTTTTGTGAACAGCGGAGTCTAATTTTCTGAGGGCCGTGAGGTTGCAGGGCGCTTTCAGAAGCTCTTTGAGATAATGAAATGTTTTTTTCACCTGCAACTCTTCAAAATACAGGCCGTACTCCTGGAGGGCGTTTTTCAGCAAGTCCATTCGGGACACCTCCGAGAAGAATTCTAACATCTCGTGGCTGGGGGGAACGTTGTGGTCCTCAAAATCGCCTTGAGAAACTTCACAAAAAACCTGAGGATATCCCTTGTTGTTGTTCTGGGACTGGCCATCAGCCTTTCGCTAGTGACGGGGGCACTCACACTTTCTGACTCGATAAGCGCATGGAAGCAGGAAAGAATAAAAGAGAATTTCGGCGTCGCAGACGCTGTTGCGGAGTTAAAAACACCTTCATTTCTCTTCTTTAATTTTCCGACATCCAGAATTGAGGACTCGGAGATAAAACTCCTGAGGAAACAGGTAGAGAAGGTACTTCCTGTTGCTGAAAGCACCGCCAGGTTGGATGGACTGGATGTCCTTGTGATCGGAGTGGAACCTGATGAGCTCGGTTCCTTCGTGGGAAGGAACATCCAGTTGAATCCTGGTGAAGCGATAGTTGGAAAGTCTGTGGCAAGCACTCTGAATATAAAGGCAGGAGATAGGATCACACTTCTTTTTCCCATGGGTAGCAAAGAGTTCATCGTGAGGAGAATAGGAGAAAAGGGTTTTCTGAACTTCAAAGGAGAGTCAGTCAGTTCACCAGGAACGATCTTCATCCACGTAGAAGACTTCCCGGGCAACAGATATCCTACCAAATGCTACCTTCATTATGGGTTGCCTCCAGAAGAGCATGAGAAGATATCCCTCAAAACCAATCTGAGGGTGAGGAACATAAAGTACAACTTCCTGAAGTCGCCTGTCAACAGATCCCTCGCCTATGTGACACTCGCCTTCTCCGGAATATCCATATTCGTTGGTTTTCTGGTGTTTTACATGTTCTGTGAGGACGTGATGAGAGATAGAAACTTCACCTTCGTAACACTGAGAAAGATAGGGATGCAGAAAAAGAGAGAATGGGCTATATTGCTTCTGGAGGGGTTCATGTACTCGTCCATGGCCGCTCTCTTTGGGCTGACCTTCGGAATCTTCGTGGGAAAGTTCCTTCTGAGTCGATTTCAAACGGTGGTCGAGTTGATGTCTTCTACGTTCTTTTACATCGACAGGGTGAAGTTTTACATTTCCCCGAGAACAGTCCTCTTCAGTCTCGGTCTGGGTGTGGCCTTTCCGATGATCCTGTTCGCCTTCAGGGCAAGAGAAATCACCAGAAATCCCCCCATCTACCGGGAACTCGAGGATCGAGTGGACATATCCACAAAAAGATTCGTTTCGATGCTGGGAGTAAGCCTGCTGCTACTTCTCTTTCCGGATCTTCGCATCTTTTCTGTGATTCTTCTTTCCCTCACACTCGCTTTGAAGTTCAAAAACGCTTTCCTGATGATGATAATGGGAACCGTGGATCTCATCATTGGCGTTCTGGTGAACGTGAGTCTCCAGTCGGAGAGACTCTTTCTTCTTTCCTCCCTGGGCAAAGGAACCTCCATCTTCACTGGAATCTCGCTTTTGGTGTTTTCCCTTGTTCTTCTTTCAAGGAGTGCTCTGGACCGTATGATATCCGAAGGAAACCTTCCTTTTTTGATTGGTCTGTCCTACGTTCAGCGCTTTCCGAGAAGGGGTATGGTGATTGCCCTGACTTTTGCCTTCCTGATATTCGCATCGACGATATTCAACGTTCTCTCCGCCAGTGCCGATCGCTTTGTTGAAGAGAAGATAAAAAACGGCCTTTTCGGATACAACTTCCTCGTTCTGGAAAATCCGTTCAGGTCTTTTCTTTCAAAGACCTCCATGCCAGTTCATGAGAAGCTCAGATTTCCCTCTCGAGCGTATCTCTACATGCTAGAAACAGGGGGAACAGACAAGCTCATAGCTTACGTCGATGATTCTTTCTTCGAACACTCGACATTGAAGGTGTCGAACAAGGAAAGTCTCAGAACACCAGGTGCTGTGCTCGTCGGTGACGAAGTACACCCTGAAACCATCAGAGGAACCTTGAGATCCATCTTTCCTTTCGGTGGAAAGGAAGATGTGAGTTTCAAAGTGGTGGGAAGCTATAACAAAAACGATTATCTGGTTCCCGTCGATATGATCGCACCGCAAAAGAACAGGTCAAAAAACGTGAAGGCCATCGAGGTTTTACTGGGGAGGATCGACAAAAAAAATGCCAGCGAAATAAAGCATTTCTACCTTTCTAAATTCTCCTATCCATTCTTTTTGAATGAAGAACTCGAAAAACTGTACAGTGGCATAGAAGGACTGGTCAATGTCATCAGGTTCATCTTTCTCTTTGGCTTTCTGTCGGCTACATCTGGTCTCACTCTCTTTGTCCTGAAATCCTACTTTTCCAGGGTAAGAATTCTGGGGACGCTTCGAGCGGTTGGGATGAAAACAACCCAGTTGATCTTCTCCTTCCTGATAGAGCACTTTTCATTTCTTGGCGGTGGAATACTCATAGGAACCGTCTCAGGTATCGTAATGGGACTTTCCATCACAAAGACGATGGCGGAAAACCTGGGTACTTTTGTGACTTTCTTGCCAATAAAGTCTATAATTTTTTCACTCTCAGTCGTTGTTGTACTCGCTGCGATCGCCATGATCGTACCGAGTTACATGATATCGCGGTTGTCTCCTCTTGAAGCCATGAAAGAAGGAGAGTGAACAGCGTTGATCGAGGTTCAAAATCTCTGGAAAGAGTACAACAGTAGAGACAGAGTGACCGCCCTCAGGGGAATAAATCTGAAGATAAATCGCGGGGAATTCGCCGTAGTACTGGGGCCCTCGGGCTCCGGGAAGACTACCCTCCTGAATTGTCTCTCCGGTGTGGACCGTCCCACGAAGGGAACCGTGATCGTCGATGGAACAGACCTTTACACTCTCTCTGAGGAAGAGAGAACAAAGTTCAGAGCGAAGAACATGGGATTTGTGTTTCAGTTCTTTAACCTTGTACCTGTCCTCACCGCCCTTGAGAACATCGAACTTCCTCTTCTAATTCTGGGTGTGAACAGGCGTGAGGCAAAAGAACGAGCCTTCAATATCCTGCGAAGGGTGGGCCTTGCTCACAAATGGAACAGATTTCCAGAGGAACTCTCCGGTGGAGAAAAGCAACGTGTTGCCATAGCAAGAGCCCTCGTCCACAACCCGAAGGTGATATGGGCAGACGAGCCCACTGGAGCGCTCGACAGCGAAACAGGAAGTATGATCATAGATCTTCTCATGGAGATGAAAAAGAACTCCACTCTGGTGATAGTGACCCACGATGAAAGAATAGCAGAGAAAGCAGACCGAGTCATCAGAATAAGGGACGGTCAGATTGTACAGGATATCCGTGAAAGAGCGTTGTAACCGACGTGGAGAGTCAAGTGTTCAAAGCTTCTGTAATCGCAGCTTTTCCATTGGGAAAGAAGGCTTTCAATTTCGGGCGTGTCTCCATAAATCCTCATCTCACCACCCGAAAACTCCACCGTTCCCTCTGGACCGGCGTAGTAGAAGGTCCCATTCATTCTTGTGAGTCTTCTTGTGAGAAGATCCACCAGTTCCACGAACATCTGAAGTCGAGGAACCCGGATAGTTTTTCGGAAGGGGAATTCCTTCAAAAGCTTCTTGTTTCTCTCCAACAAGTTTCCAAGATTTCCCCCCGCTTCTATGAATCTGGTTTCCAGCTTATAATTACCCTCAAGGTGATTACCCTTTTTCACAAACAGGAAAGCGGGCTGTCTTCCCGAGAACTTCATGTTGATGGGTACTATCACCCTTCCTTCATCTTTAAGTTGACGGAACCAGTGCTCTGGTATCTCATCCACTCCAACGGTGACGAAGATCACATCGTATGGAGCAAAGTCTGGAACACCGTAATATCCATCGCCACAGACGACTGCAACGCTGTCTATCCCCAGGCGTCTCACATTTTCCCGTGCGATCTTACAGACCTTCTCGAAGTACTCCACAGTCACAACAAACCCGTTTTCCCCCACGATCCTGCTCATCACAGCCGCGTTGTACCCGGTTCCTCCCCCTATCTCCAGGACCTTCATTCCTTCACCCAGCTCCACCCATTCCATGAACATTGCCATCAACGAAGGCTGGCTGGAGGTACTGAAAACCTCTCCATCCTCGTACGAAACGAGCACGACGTCCTCATACACATGAGAAAGCGAGTAGTGCTTCATCAAGAACTCCTCGCGTGGTACCTCCAGGAACGCCTTTGCGATACGCTCGTCTATTCCGTAGTCTTTCAAAATCCAAAAGAGCCTTTCTCTCATGATATCCCCCTGTGTTATCATATCATTGAAGGAGGGATCAGATGAAGAAAGCAGCGATAATCACCGTAGGAAGTGAGCTTCTGGAAGGACTGATACTGAACAGAAACGCTCAGTTTCTCTGCCAAGAATTGAAGAATCTTGGATACAGGGTGATGAAAATCTCAACGATCGGTGACCATCTCGAGGATATCGTTGACGAGGTTAAATCACTTTTCCCAAAGGTCCACCTTCTGATACTGACGGGAGGACTCGGCCCCACCAGGGACGATCTCACACGCGAGGCGGTGGCAAAGGCACTGAACAGAAAACTCTTTCTCGATCAGGGACTCAAAGCAAAGATCGAGGAGAAAGTGAAAAAATACCATTCTGAGATACCATCTAACATCGAGAGGCAGGCCTTCGTCATCGAGGGGGCAAAAGTTATCGACAATCCGGTGGGAAGTGCTCCCGGTCAACTTCTCGAAGAAAACGGAAAGAGAGTGATTCTACTTCCCGGTCCACCAAGAGAACTGATTCCTATGTTCGAGTCCCTGAAAGACATTCTGAAAACCCCTCATGCTTTTCATCAAGTTACCTTGAAATACTACAGCATACCCGAGGCATTTCTGGAAGATCTTCTGAGGGAAATATTGTACTCTCAGGACAAGGTGGAAGTGGCCACAATGGCGGATCACGTTGAAGGTGTGAGGTTGAGGCTGACAACAAGTGCAGAACACAGAAAGTTTCTGGACGAACTCGTGGAAAAGATTCTCGAAAAGACGGGAGAGTATCTCTATGGAATAAACGACGAGAAAATGGAGGAAGTGGTTGTTAGACTTTTGAAAGAGAGTGGAAAAACCCTCGCCGTCGCCGAATCTTGCACGGGTGGAATGCTCTCTTCACTGATAGTAAACGTTCCGGGAGCATCGAACGTTTTCGTGGGAGGCGTGGTAGCCTACAGCAACGATCTGAAAAAAAACATTCTTGGGGTGAAGGAAGATACTCTGAAGAAATATGGAGCTGTGAGTGAGCAATGCGTTCGAGAAATGGCGGAAGGTCTGAAATCGCTCACAGGGGCAGACATCTGCATAGCCATCTCTGGAATAGCGGGACCGACAGGTGGAATCCCCACAAAACCTGTTGGAACCGTCCTCATAGATCTTTTTGAACAAGATCATGTTACAATGCGTTATAATTTTTCCGGGGATCGAAACACTATAAGAACCCGTTCGGCGATGATAGCCCTTGAGAACCTGAGAAAGCATTTGAAGGAGAGTGGAAGGTTATGATGGAAGAATACCTAGGTGTATTCGTGGATGAAACGAGAGAATACCTTCAGAGCTTGAACGACACCCTGCTGAAACTGGAAGAAACCCCCGAGGACATGGGGCTGATAAACGATGCTTTTCGGGCGCTCCACACTCTGAAGGGTATGGCCGGAACTATGGGATTCAACAACATGGCAAAACTCTGTCATTCCCTCGAAAATGTCCTCGATAGGGCTAGAAATGGTGAAATAAAGATAACTTCAGATCTTCTCGACAGGATCTTTGCTGGAGTCGACATGATCGCCAAGATGGTCGACAGAATCGTATCGGAAGGATCTGACGAGATAGGTGAAAACATCGACGCTTTCACCGACACTATAAAGGGTTTTGCCTCCACAAAAGAAGAAGACGAGCAACCTGAAAATCCAAAGAACGAGAGCGAAAAAAACGGCCTTCCAGATTCAAACGAAGCAGAGGAAACCATGGCTCTTCCAGAGGAGGTAATTCATGTATTCCAGGAGGCAAAAAAGAAGGGATACAAAACCTTTTACGTGAAGGTCACTCTCAAAGAAGGCACGCAGCTCAAATCTGCCAGGATCTATCTTGTTTTCCACAAACTGGAAGAGTTGAAGTGCGATGTTGTAAAAACTATCCCCCCGGTGGAAGACATCGAGGAAGAAAAGTTTGAAAATGAAGTGGAACTGTTCGTCATCTCTCCTGTTGATCAGGAAAGACTCTCGGAAACCCTGAACGGTATCTCCGATATAGAGAAAGTCATCGTGAAGAGTGTTGTTCCCGTTACGGAGAAAAAGAGCACACCCGAGAAACCGGAGAAAAAAGAAGAGAAAACAGAGGAAAAGACCAGAAAGAGGGTCGTATCTCAGACCGTCAGGGTGGACATAGAAAAGCTCGATACCCTGATGGACCTGATGGGAGAGCTTGTCATAGCCAGAAGTAGAATTCTAGAAACACTCAAGAAATACAACATAAAGGAAATAGACGAGAGTCTCACCCAGCTCAGCAGAATAACCCTAGATCTTCAGAATGTTGTCATGAAGATCAGGATGGTCCCCATCGCTTTCGTATTCAACAGATTCCCGAGAATGGTCAGAGACCTAGCGAAGAAGATGAACAAGGAGATCAACTTCATCATGAGGGGAGAAGATACAGAACTCGACAGAACCTTCGTGGAGGAAATAGGAGAACCTCTCCTTCATCTTCTGAGGAACGCTATAGACCACGGTATAGAACCAAAAGAAGAGAGAATAGCCAAGGGAAAGCCCCCTGTGGGAACTCTCATTCTTTCCGCTCGCCACGAGGGGAACAACGTGGTGATAGAAGTCGAGGACGATGGAAGGGGAATAGACAAAGAAGAAATCCTCAGAAAGGCAATAGAGAAGGGCCTTGTGGACGAGTCGAAGGCTGCCAGCCTGTCCGACCAGGAAATACTCAATTTCCTTTTCCTTCCAGGATTCTCCACGAAGGAGGAAGTTTCAGAAGTGTCCGGAAGAGGGGTGGGAATGGATGTTGTCAAGAACGTTGTGGAGTCTTTGAACGGAAGCATAAGCATAGAGAGCGAGAAAGACAGAGGAACCAGAGTCACCATAAGGCTACCACTCACGCTGGCCATCATCCAGGCCCTCCTTGTGAAGATCAACAACCTCGTTTACGCCGTTCCAATAGCAAATATCGACACAACTCTCAGAATATCCAGAGGAGACATACAGAGAGTACAGGATAAGGATGTCATAGTCATGAGAGGAGAAGTGATACCGGTCTACAAGCTCTGGGAGGTGCTCCAGATAGAACATGAAAGGGAAGAAGAAGAGATGGAAGCAGTCATCGTGAGAATAGGAAACAGGAAGTATGGAATAATTGTTGACGAGCTCCTTGGCCAGGACGACATCGTCATAAAATCCCTCGGGAAAGTGTTCTCCGATGTCAGAGAGTTCAGTGGCGCAGCGATTCTGGGTGACGGCAGTATCGCCCTCATTATAAACGTTTCCGGTATTGTATAATGGAGGTGAAAAAAGTTGCCAGATATGAGGGAGTTTGAGGTACTCTCCTTTGAAGTAGGAGAACAGGTATTAGCTTTCGACGTGGATAACATCGAAATGGTGATAGAAAAACCCGAAATAACTCCTGTTCCCAAATCTAAACACTTCGTGGAGGGTGTCATCAATCTGCGGGGCAGGATCATTCCGGTGGTGAACCTTGCGAAGATACTCGCCGTTCCCTTCGATGACTCGAAGATGAAGAGCATCATCGTGGCGAAGACCAAAGATGTAGAAGTAGGCTTTCTGGTTGACAGAGTTCTCGGTGTGTTGAGGATCACAGAAGAACATGTCGAAATGGCGGACGTGTCCGACAAGTTCGGGAAAAAATCCAAGGGATTGATAAAAACGGACGGAAGACTCATAATTTACTTGAACATCGACGAAATAATCGAGGAAATAACAGTTAAGGAGGGAGTGTAAAAGATGGCAAAGAGAGTTTTGATAGTCGATGATGCAACGTTCATGAGGATGATGCTAAAGGATATCATCACCAAGGCAGGATACGAGGTGGCAGGGGAAGCCACAAACGGACGCGAGGCCGTGGAGAAGTACAAAGAGCTCAAACCGGACATCGTCACGATGGACATTACAATGCCGGAGATGAACGGAATAGACGCTATCAAAGAAATCATGAAGATCGATCCGAGCGCCAAGATCATCGTATGCAGTGCTATGGGACAGCAAGCAATGGTCATCGAAGCTATAAAGGCCGGCGCAAAGGACTTCATCGTGAAACCGTTCCAACCCTCCAGGGTGGTGGAGGCGCTCAACAAGGTTTCGAAGTGATCCGGCATGGGTGTGAGTGCTATCTTGCAGTTTCTTCTGGCTTTTGGAATCGTTCTCTTCTTTCTTGTTCTGGTTTATTACTTTGTGAGGAAAGGTTTCTTCTCTCAAAAGGGTTCCAGCATCTCAGTAGTGGAAAGGCACTATCTGGACAGAAAGAGCTTCATAGCGATCGTCAGAGTGGTGGACGAGTATTTTGTTATATTGGTGACGGATTCGAGTGCCACCGTTCTCAAAAAGCTCGAGGACTACAAAGAGAGCGATTCTTTTTCCACAATCTTCTTCAGAAAAATAGGGAGAAGGAGTAAATGAAGAAGGTATTCACTTTTTTGCTGATACTTCTTTCATTGTCCTCTTTTTCCCAAGAAGTACCTTTTCCTTCCATCTCCATAGGAATCAAGCCCGTTGAAAAGCCAGAAGATCTGGTGGTCACCCTCGAAATCCTTCTCGTTCTGACGATCCTGGCACTGGCTCCTTCTATCCTCGTTCTCTTCACTTCGTTTACTCGCATCATAGTTGTTTTTTCACTTTTTAGGAACGCTTTGGGGACAAGACAAACTCCTCCCAACCAGGTCATGATAGGTCTGGCACTCTTTCTTACCTTTCTCATCATGCAACCTGTCTGGAACGACATCTACAACAACGCTATAACACCGTATTTGAAAAAGGAGATAGGCTACCAGGAGATGTTTCAAAGAATCAACAACAGGATCAGAGAATTCATGATAAAGGAGCTAAAGAACCATCACAACGAAGACAACGCGTTCATGCTTGCTCAGAATGCAGGCCTGGAGATCACCAAAATAGAAGAGGCACCAAATTCTGTGCTGATTCCTGCCTTTGTCCTTGGTGAGCTTGAAATCGCCTTTAAGATGGGAGTGGTCCTTTACGTTCCTTTCATAGTCATCGACATGATTGTGGCGAGTATCCTGCTTTCCATGGGTATGATCATGATACCACCGGTGTTCGTCTCTCTTCCACTCAAGATACTGATCTTCGTGATGGCAAATGGATGGGACCTGCTCGTTGAAGGCTTGATAAAGAGCTTTGCGAGGTGATATCCTTGACCATCGAGGTGTTCCTGGATATCATGAAAAGTGGGATAAGTCTTATACTGGAGATGATAGTTCCTCCGCTTGTTGTAAGTCTGATCGTGGGATTGATCATAAGCATCTTCCAAGCGGTAACACAGATACACGAGCAAACACTGATGTTCGCACCCAGAGTGATCGTCATGTTCCTTACTTTGCTGCTTTTGAGTGGCTGGATGGCACAGAAGATCCTGGACTTCTTCACAGAACTTTTGCAAAGGTACTTTCAGATGATTTAACACCACTGACATATAAGAGCACCTATCTTTGTTTGCTATATTTATTGAGCATTTAAATTAATATAAAATTAACTTGAATCTATAGAATTTGTGGCGATAGAATAAAAGTAATTTAAACTTAGAAGAGAAAGTTATGAAAGAAATGGGGGGGATATCACATGAGAAGAATTTTCTTTCCGGTTCTTCTCATTGTGTCTGTTGTGGCATTCTCCGGCGCTTTCGAAGTTGTAGACGACTCGTTTCTGGCACTGAAGGAGTTTTTAGACCAGCCAGACAGTGGTGCATTCCTGTCACTTCTGGAGAGAGCAGAAGGGCTTCTCATAGTTCCAAAATACTTCAAAATAGGATGGGTGATAGGTGGTCAGTACGGTCAGGGAATTTTGCTGAGAAGAGATCCAGAAACAGGCACCTGGTACGGTCCTCTCTTCATCAAGATCTACGGACTGAGTGTAGGAGCGCAGATAGGTTTTCAAACCATTTCACTCATCGCTGTTATTATGAGAAATGTTGACACCTTTGCACAGGGAAACATCACACTCGGAGGATCCCTCAGTGTGGCGGCGGGACCCCTGGGAAGAAGATTGGGAGCCGATTACAACCTTGATGCATCGGTCTACTCCTACTCGATCGCCCGGGGGTTTTACGCAGGATTTTCTCTGGAAGGAGCTAAGATAGACTTTGACAGGGAGCTCACTCGAGAGTATTTCAACGTCTTCAGTGTGTATCCTCTAGAAATTCTCACGAAACCACTGAAAGGAAGAGCAGAAAAGATAGCCGATTTCTTAAACGAAAGATTGAAATAATAGGGCACCTCGGGGGTGCCCTGTTCTCTATCTTGAACTCACCACCTTGTCCACTATGCCGTACTCTTTCGCCTCCTCGGCACTCATGAAGAAATCTCTGTCCGTGTCTTTTTCTATCTTTTCTATTGGCTGGCCCGTGTGCTTGCTGAGAATTCTGTTGAGGAGGTCTTTTATCCTCAAAAGTTCTCTTGTGATGATCTCAACGTCTTTTGCAGGGCCTTCTGCTCCACCAAGTGGCTGATGAATCATGATGCGGGCGTTCGGAAGGGCGTACCTCTTTCCTTTTGTCCCGGCTGCGAGGAGAACTGCCGCCATCGACGCAGCCTGTCCCACACATATGGTGGAAACGTCACACTTGATGTACTGCATCGTGTCGTAGATGGCAAGACCCGCTGTTACAGAACCCCCGGGCGAGTTTATGTAGAGGTAAACATCTTTATCCGGATCTTCTGCTTCCAGGAACAGAAGCTGAGCTATGACAAGATTTGCCACGTGATCGTCTATGGGGGACCCCACGAAGACGATTCTGTCCTTCAAGAGTCTTGAGAATATGTCGTACGCTCTTTCGTATCTTCCTGTAGACTCAACAACTATGGGAACGTATTGATCAATTATCTCCCTTTCCTTCATCACCACCACCCTCTCCTCTAGGTTCAACTACCTTCACTGTCGTTTCTTCGAGCAAAAGATCGAGTACCTTCCTCTTCAATATGGCCCATCTCAGATCTTCCCTGAGATCCTGCCTTGACTGCACAAGCGATTTTGCACGCTCAGGAGAGATCCCCCAGAACGGTGCCAGTTCCTCTGCCTCTTTCTTAAGCTCCTCATCACTCACTTCCACATTCTTTTCCTTTGCAACTACCTCTATTGCCCTGTCTCTTTTGATATCGTCCAGAATTCTCTTTTTCAACTCTTCTCTCAGTTTTTCTTCACTCTCGTAGGAACTTGCGATCTGATCGTACTTTCCTTCCCTCTTCAATCTGTTTACCGTCTCTTGAACAAGAACGTCCAGTGTTTTATCAGAGATCTCTATCTCCACTACCTCTGGAAGTTTTCCCAGAAGCTGCTCTCGCATACTTTCTCTCATCTCCACGTTGTATATATCCTTTCCTTCTTTTTTCAGTGCCTCTTTCAACTGCTCCAGAGTCTCGAATTCGTTGTTCACCCTTCTGGCGAGCTCATCACCAATCTCCGGAAGGGTTCGCCTGTACACCTCCTGGATTATCATCCTGTAGGTATATTTCTTCCCTTCGTATTCCCTTTCTATCTCGACTACGTCTTCTTTCTTTTTCCCCAAGAGATCTTTCACGAACGGTCTGTCTTCACCTTCTTTTATGACATACTCATACTCTCTTGCGGTGAGTTTTTTCCCCTCTTCGTTGTACACCTCCATGTTCACCCTCACAAGATCTCCAATCTCAGCGGGCCCCTCTTTGGGTTCGAGCAGCGCGTGTTTTTCCCTCAGATCTTCAAGTCTTCTTTCAACATATTTTTCCAGCACCTTTTCCTCGTCGACCTTTTCCACTTCTATTTTCGAAACATCTCCTATCTTCACTTCAGGTTCCTCGTGAACCTCTACCACGAATCTTGCCGTCTCTTCTTTTATCTCTCTTTCTGTGACTAACGGAGACATGATGAGATTTCTGTCCTTGAGGGTGTCCGGTATGAGATCCATGAGGAAGTCAAGGGTGTATTCCTGAAAGTCCTCGCCGAGCCTCATCTTCAGAATGTTCTTTGGAACCCTTCCCTTCCTGAAACCAGGTATCTCCACCTTCTGATTCAAATACCTGGCTGCCTTGTTCTCTGCTTCCAGCACTTCCTCCTTACTGAAAACGTACTCCAGCACGACTCGGTTCTTGTCTTTTTCGAGTTCCTTCACTTCCATCTTTAAACATCCCTCCTGTCGTGTTTTTTAACCTTTTCCAATAGTGTCTCCCCTGGCCCATATGTTCTTCTGCAGAGAAATTTTTGCCTTCCTGAGATTGGAAAGCTCCAGAAACAACCTGTTTTTCTTCTCTTCGATGATCCGAAGCCTTTTCCTGTCCTTCTCAAGAATCTCAGAAAGCTTTTTCACCGGGAGATTTTTCAATAACCTTTCCCTCTCTTTCAAAAGCAAATAAAGATGCCTGTAATCCTCCCTTTCTATGGCCTCATCTATCTTTTTCTCTATTTCATCCATGCTCATCGTTTTCACACTCCGAAAGCAATATGTTTCCATACCTCACCAACCGACAGCGAAGTTCAGAAAGCCTCTTCTTCAAAGAGAAAGGTGGAACCGAAGCGTCTATCTCCCAGCCGTCAGCAGATCTTCCGAGTACACTGAAACTCCCTCTGAGCACCTCCCCATTACCTTCTACAATGATACCACCCTTCCTTTTTTCAAGGATGACAACCGCTACCACAAACCTGTCGTGGGAAAGCGAGACGTGCACGAAGTTGAACACACCAAAATCCCGATGGATCTTTACAACAGGTCTTCCCCCTATCTCGAGAAACTCCACGTCCGTGAAACGATAACCGTTCAATCCCGTTCCCAGAGCTTTGAAAAACGCTTCCTTGAGGGCGAACCTTCCCGCCACGAACTCCGTCTTGTTGCGTCTGATTCGAAAAATTTTCTTTTCCTCTTCACCGAGCACCCTCTCAGCGAGCTTTTCAGAGATCCTCTCGATCTCAAGAAGGTCCACACCAACACCCACGATCATGAGAGAACCACCGGAGGATCCACCACCAGTCCTCTTTTACTGTTCTTTTTCAACCTCAGCAGAACGAGAGTTGCCGTCCTATCAATTTTACCATGTACAAAACACATCCTCTTCGGTTCGAGTCGATGCGAGATGAATTTCCCTAACCAATCCATGAGATTCTCAGGAGAAAGAATGTAGACCGCTGTTCCACCGTTTTTCAAGAAACGAAAAGTTGCCTTCACAAAAGATTCGATATCCGATTTTCCCAGGCTTCTCGTCGATGACCTCAGAGGATACGGACTTTTGACCTTCGTGTGGTGTGGCGGATTGGAGACCACCATGTCAAAAGACTCAGGGGGAAGTGAGCAACTTTCCACAGAGGCGTTCACAAAAGAAACCTTTCCTTCCAGATTGTTCAGAGAAACCCCTCGAACGGCCTTTTCAAATAGTTCTTCTTCCCTTTCTACCCCCACCACCTCCACGCCGTACAGCTTCGCGAGAGCAAAACTCACCGTTCCCACACCGCTTCCAAGCTCCAGGACTTTTTTCACACCTTTACCAGGTTTTGCATACCAGACGAGGAGTGAAGAGGCATGAGTGGGACGGTGGTGGGGACCAGCATCGACTATCTCCACACACCTGATGATGTCAGGATCGAACCTCATAGTGACTCCAGAATTTCTCTCACCATCTTGTTCACAAACTTTCCATCCGCTCTTCCTTTCACCTTCGGCATAACGATCTTCATGACCTTCCCAAGGTCTTTTGGGGAAGCAGCCCCCACTTCTTTTATCGCCTCCATAACGATTTCCCTTATCTCCTCTTCCGATAGCTGCTTCGGAAGGTAAGACTCTATGATTTCCAGTTCCTCCCTTTCCTTCTCGGCAAGCTCGGCTCTACCGTGCTTTTCGTACTCCTCGATTGCCTCTCTTCTTTTCTTTGCCTCTTTCATGAGGGCCTCCATTACTTCCTCGTCGCTGGCCTCTTTCATCTTCTCTACCTCAAGATTCTTCAAGGTTGTGAGTACCATCCGAAGGGTGTTCACCCTCAGTGCGTCCTTTTTCTTCATCGCCTCTTTCAGGTCGGACATCAGTTTCTCTTTCAACGACATGGCGAATACCTCCTCTCCAAAAATCGAGACCCCGCGGGGCGGGGCCTCAGGAGATCACACCTTTCATTATTCTTGCAAGTTCCACGAAAGATTCTTTCAAACTCGCTCCTCCCACAAGACCACCGTCGATGTCTTTCTGGATTATGAGTCCCAGGAAGTTGTTTGGCTTTATACTGCCGCCATAGAGTATCCTGATCGCCTCCGATGTTTCGCCGTCGTACATCTCGGAGAGGAGTTTCCTTATGAACTCATGAACTTCCTGTGCCTGCTGCGGTGTTGCCACCTTTCCTGTTCCGATCGCCCATACTGGTTCATAAGCTATGACCACTCTCTGTGCTTCTTCTTTGCTGAGGCCGTAGAACCCTTCCCTTATCTGCTTTTCCACAACACAGAACGTGAGTCCTTTTTCTCTTTCTTCCAGAGTTTCACCCACACAGAAGATCGGAGTCATTCCCTTTTTCAGAACGGCCTTTATTTTCTTGTTTATTAATTCGTCATCCTCTTTGAAGATACGCCTTCTTTCGGAGTGGCCCACAATCACATACTCAACTCCGATCTCTTTCAACATCCCGGGAGACACTTCACCAGTGAAAGCGCCTTCATCTTCGTAGAAAACGTTCTGTGCACCGAGTTTTATGTTTCTGCCCGAGAGGATCTCTCCAACTTCAGATAACGCCGTGAACGGTGGACAGACAACTATCTCGAATTCTTCTATGTCGTGCAGTTCGTTCAAAAGGAGTGACACGAACCTTTTCGCTTCAGATATGGTCTTGTGCATCTTCCAGTTCCCGGCAAGGATCAGTCTACGACTTGTTTTTTTTTATCGGCGATACTGGCGATGCCGGGAAGCTCTTTCCCCTCGAGGAACTCGAGGGACGCTCCTCCACCCGTTGAAACGTGCGAGAACTTGTCTTCAAGTCCGAATTTGCTCACAGCGGCTGCACTGTCTCCTCCACCGACGACCGTGGTGGCACCTTTCTCGGTGAGCGCCGCAATTGCAAGTGCAATCTGTTTCGTTCCTTCGGCGAAGTCATCGATCTCGAAGACTCCCATAGGTCCGTTCCAGACCACCGTTTTCGCATCGGAAAGTTTCTGTTTGAAGAGTTCCACAGTCTCCGGACCTATGTCCAGACCCATCCAACCCTCCGGGATTCCTTCATCGATCCTGACAACTTTCTTCTCCACACCGGGTTCAATCTTCTGGGCGATGACAGCATCAACAGGAAGTACGATTTCGACTCCCTTCTCCCTTGCCTTATCGAGCAACTCCTTTGCAAGATCGAGCTTGTCTTCTTCATACTTTGAGGATCCTATCTGTTTCCCAAGGGCTTTCAGGAATGTGAACATCATGGCACCACCGATGAGGATTCTGTCGGCCTTCTCCATGAGGTTTGTGATGACTCCAATTTTGTCGGATACCTTCGCTCCACCGAGAACGACAACGTAGGGCTTCTCAGGATTGTAGGTCACCTTGGAGAGGAACTTTATCTCTTTTTCCATGAGGAATCCCGCAACACTGGGTATGAACTGAGCTATTCCAATGTTGGAGGCGTGAGCCCTGTGGGCGGTACCGAAGGCGTCGTTCACATGAATATCCGCGAGACTCGTCCAGAATTTTGCGAGCTCAGGATCGTTCTTCGTTTCCCCAGGATGGAATCTGGTGTTCTCCAGAAGGAGGACCTCCCCTTCTTTCAGCTCCTCCACGGCCTTCTTCACTTCATCACCGACAACTGCCGGAACGAATTTCACCTCTTCCCCGAGGAGCTCGGAGAGTCTTTTTGCAACAGGTTCAAGACTGAACTCCGGTGAAGGCTTTCCCTTTGGTCTTCCAAGATGGGAGAGCAATATCACCTTTGCACCCTGGTCCAGCACGTACTTTATCGTTGGAAGAGCAGCCCTTATTCTCGTATCATCCTGAACGGCTCCGTCTTTCACGGGAACGTTGAAGTCAACTCTCATGATAACCCTTTTCCCTTTCAGATCGACGTCCCTTACGGTCATCTTTTCCATATTCACACCCCCTCGCTTGAGTGTGCAAAGGGCGGGAGAGCCCGCCCCTGGATCACATCTTGAGAAGCAACTCGAGGGTATCGACGACCCTGTTACTGTATCCGTACTCGTTGTCATACCAGGAAGCAACCTTCACGAGCTTTCCACCGATGACGTTGGTGATCGTGGCATCGAAGATTCCGGAGAACGTTGTTCCGATGATATCGCTGCTCACGATGAGCTCTTCGTTGTATCCGATGATTCCCTTGAGCTTGCCTTCAGTCGCTTCTTTCATAACAGCGTTCACTTCTTCTGCTGTGGTTTCCTTCTCAACGAGAACGGTGAGGTCTGTGATGGATCCATCGGGAGTCGGTACCCTGATGGCCATACCGTCGAGTTTGCCTTTCACTTCGG
>NZ_JAGGZH010000115.1 GCF_021162145.1 Thermotoga sp. | reverse complement strand
GAAAATACTAAAAATAGCGAAAGAACTCGGATACGTGAAGAATGCAACGGCTTCTTCTTTGAGGAGCAAACGTACGAACATTGTGGGTGTCATCATAGCAGACAGCGCCAATCCCTTTTACGCAGAGGTACTTAAGGGAATAGAAGCTGCTTCGAGGAAATATGGATATCAAATAATGCTCATGAACACAGAGAGAATCTACGAGAACGAAGAAAAAGCGATCGATGTTCTTCTTCAAAGAAGAGTCGATGGTCTTCTCATAACACCCGTTCAGGACAGAACGGATGATATAGAGAAACTGATCGAAAGGAAAGTTCCTTTTGTCATTGTAGGAAGGCATTTTGAAGAGCTGGAAGTGGACGAAATCCACAGCGACGAGGTGAAAGGGGGGTATCTGGCAACAAAGCATCTCATCAATCGTGGAAGAAAAAACATACTGATGATCAGCGGATATCTTTTCAAATCTGCTGCATACATGAGACTTGAAGGATACAAAAAGGCGTTAGAAGAGTATGGCATACCTTTCAGGGAAGAAATGGTGATCGTGACAGACATCGATATAGAGAGTGGCTATCAGGCGGTGAATGAAGCGATTGGGAAGGAGCTCCATTTCGATGCGGTTTTCTGCTACAACGATCTGCTCGCTTTCGGAGCGATGAAGGCATTGAAAGAGCACGGATACAGTATTCCGGAGGATGTTGCGGTGGTCGGTTACGATGATATCATTTATTCTTCGTTTGTGTGTCCTTCTCTAACGACGGTGAGGATAAAGAAGTTCGAAATGGGTTTTGAGGCGTTTAGGATGCTTGTACAAAAGATGAGTGGTAGAAGGAAAAGGAGAAAACGTGTCATACTCGATGTGGAGCTTGTGGTGAGAGAAAGTAGCAGGTATTTGTGATAAAGGGTTTTTACACGTATTTATTGAGGTTTACAGTTGATTATTGTCCGAAACCTTCTTTTTTTTCTTCTTGATCTTACCTAAACGTTCACGGTATCATTTACATAGCAACACCAAACCAATCTCTTGCTAGGGAGGTTGGTACTATGAAATTCCGGTTTTTGATGGTTCTGGTGTTGGTTATCCTGGGTGTCGTTGCTGCTGCTAAAGAAAAGATAGTCGTGAACTCCTACATGTCTGATCCAAAGCCAAGGATCGTTTTTACGGAATTGGTGAAAATGTTTGAGGAGAAATATCCAGAATATGATGTTGTTGTAAATACGTTCCCGCATGAAGATTTCAAAACTCTTCTTAGAACCTGGTTGAATTCCGATGAAGCTCCCGATGTTGTCACATGGTTTGCTGGTGAAAGAATGAGGTATTTTGCCAGCAAAGGTCTTCTCGAACCTGTGGATGATATCTTTGCTCCTAAAACTTTCGAGGACTATTTTCCTTCCTCTTTCAGAAGTGCCTGTGAGTACAATGGAAAGATCTACTTTGTTCCTCAAAGTTGGTATTGGTGGGGTGTGTACTACAGAAAATCAATCTTTGAAAAATATGGTATTACCCCTCCAAAAACGTGGGAAGAATTTATAAAGGTTTGTGAAACGCTAAAAGAGAACGGTATAACTCCTATTACTATCGGAACCAAGTATCTCTGGCCGGCAGCAGGATGGTTTGATTATCTAGATCTCAGAATAAACGGCCTGGACTTCCATATGAAACTCACTGCTGGAGAAATTCCATACACCGATCCAAGAGTTAAGGAAGTGTTCAAATACTGGAAGGAATTAGTCGACAAAGGGTTCTTCCTCGAAAATCATTCCTCCTACACTTGGCAGGAAGCAGCTGCGTTTCTTTTCAGAGGAGAAGCTGGAATGTATCTTATAGGACAATTCATAAAAGATGTTGCACCTAATGCTGTAAAGGACGATCTTGATTTCTTCAGATTTCCCGTTATAAATCCAGAAATTGGTTTATATGAAGAGACCCCAATAGATGGGTTTATGATACCTGCAAGGGCTAAGAACAAGAAAGGCGCAAAGGTTTTCCTCAAATTCATTGCTGAGAAAGACGTCCAAGAATACTTTGCTAAGAAACTTGGGAGACTTGCAGCAAACAAGAACGTGGAACCGTCGGATGAACATGCCGCAAAGGGGTTGAAGATGATACTTGAATCCAATGGTGTGGCTCAATTTTACGACAGAGATACAAATCCAGAAATGGCAACAGCTGGTATGAATGGCTTTGTTGAGTTTATGATCTATCCTCAAAGACTCGATCAGATACTTGAAAATCTCGAGAGAGAAAGACAGAGAATATTTGGAAAATGATTCCAGGGAGGCGATTTGCCTCCCTTTCTTTCTCTTAGCAAAAAAATTCTCACAATTGCTTAAAAAAAGGAGGAATATCTCCGTGTTGTCAAAAAGATGGTGGGTTCCATACCTCTTCTTAGCTATTCCATTGACGCTTTACTTTATCTGGGTGATTTTTCCTATAATACAGACCATAATCTTGAGTTTTACAGACTGGGATGGTGTCAGTGCCAGATTTAATTTCATAGGATGGAAGAACTACACAAGACTTTTTTCTGATTTTTACTTCTGGCTTTCTCTTAAAAACAACATAAAATGGCTTGTGTTTTTTGTGGTTGTTGCTATTCCCGCAGGATTGGGAATGGCAATGCTTTTGGATCAAAAATTTCCTGGAAACAAAGTCTTCAAAACTCTTATTTATCTTCCAATGACTTTGTCTTTTGTTGTCATAGGGCAGATATGGTCATGGATTCTTGAACCTAGAAGTGGCGTTTTAAACGAATTTTTAAGAGCTATAGGCCTTGGTAATCTTGCAAAGCCCTGGTTGAGCGATCCGGAGGTTGTAACTTATGCTCTCATAATGGCTGCGCTGTGGAGACAAATTGCCTATGCCATGGTGCTTTTCCTTGCTGGTCTGAAAAATGTCTCCACTGAGTTAGTTGAAGCAGCATACGTTGATGGGGCCAATGCATGGCAAAGATTTTGGTACGTAATTCTTCCTGCTTTAAGACCGGCTATGGTAATAGCCATAACGGTAAACATTATAGATTCTCTGAGGGCATTCGACATTGTCTACGTTATGACCCGCGGAGGACCTTTCTATTCATCAAGTGTTCTGGCCAATTACATGTACATTCAATCGTTTCATAATTATCAAATGGGTTATGGTTCAGCCATTGCTACGATACAGTTTCTTATAACACTAGGTTTCATCATCGTTTACTTGCTCTACACGCTAAAAAGGGAGGAAGAAGTAACATGAATAAAAGGAAAATGTTGAAAGCCATCGTTTTTTACTCTCTGTCCATTATTCTGGTAATTATGTGGATGCTTCCTTTCATTATATCGATATTCACATCGCTTAAAACAATGGATGAAGTGATGTTAGGAATCAAATGGTGGAGGCCTCCCAAAAAGCCAACCTTTGAAAATTATGTTATAGCCTGGAAAGAAGCCAATATGAAAAGGTACTTTATTAATACATTTATAATAACAAGCCTGTCCGTATTAGGAGCATTGTTTGTATCTAGTTTAAGTGCTTTTGCGTTATCCTGGTATGAATTTAAATTGCGAAAGCCTCTCTTGATAATGTTTGTCTCTGGGATGCTAATACCTTTTCAGATGTTGATGATACCCGTTTACAGATTTTCAGTTAACACAGGACTTTACGATACTTACTGGGGAGTAATTCTTTTCCACATTGCATTTCAAACGGGTTTCTGTACCTTTTTCTTGAGAAATTTCATGATCACCATACCAAGAAGTCTTTTTGAAGCAGCGAGAATTGACGGAGCTGGTGATTTTTTGATTTACAGAAAAATCATGATGCCTTTGATACTACCCGCCTTGGCTGCTCTTGGAATTCTTGAGTTTACCTGGATATGGAACGACTACCTGTGGTCACTAGTTCTCATACAGAGCGACAGTTTAAAACCAATAACTCTTGGTCTGACTACTCTTCAAGGAGAGTGGGTTACAAGCTGGAATGTGATAGCTGCTGGAGCAAATCTCGCTGCATTAGTACCAATAGTTGTTTTTTTGATTTTCCAGAGGTATTTCATAGAGGGCTTAACACTGGGAAGTGTAAAAGGTTAAAGGTTACATGGAGAGGAAAGTTTGTTACTACGCGGAAAACCCCAGAAAAGAAAAAGCACGCAATACTCGATATGGAGCTTGAGGTTAAGAGTGGCAGATATTTGTGATAAAGGGTTTTTACACGTATTTATTGAGGTTTACAGTTGATTATTGTCCGAAACCTTCCTTTTTCTTTTCTTGATCTTACCTAAACGTTCACGGTATCATTTACATGATTCTAGAGGAGGGGGGATTGTCATGCGGAAATTTTTGGTGCTCCTCTTTTTGGCCCTATCCATTGCGTCGCTGTTAGGGCAAACTCTGCCGCCTGGTGTACCCAGGGAGAAAACGTTAATTCTGCCTTTTCTGTTTGCACCACTCCCTGTTCCAGGGAATTGGAATCTCTGGGCAGGATGGCGCGCACAAAACTGTGGCTTGCACCAGTTCGTCACAGAACCTTTATGGACCATCAACCCCAATCCTGAAGAAGGAGGCATTATCAACGCTCTTGCAGCTGAACCTCCAATGTACAATGAAGACTTCACCAAGCTCACGATAAAGCTCAGGAAAGGGATTTATTGGAGTGATGGTGTTGAGTTCACAGCGGACGACGTCGTATTCACGATCAAAACAGTAAGGGACACGCCTGAGTTGGACTACCACGGTCCAATGCAAGATGTAAAAGATGTCTATGCACTGGATAGGTACACAGTAGTGGTAGAACTCAAGAGACCAAACAGCAGATTTCATGCTTACTTTGTTGAAAGATGGGGCGCTCTAAGGCCTATGCCAAAGCATATTTTCGAGAAGGTGGAAGATATTGCTTCTTATGATTTCAATCCACCCGTAAGTCTGGGACCATACATTCTGAAGGATTACGATCCAGCGGGATACTGGGTGCTCTGGGAGAAGAGAAAAGACTGGCAGAGAACAGTTACTGGACAACTCTTCGGCGAACCCATACCTGAATATGTCCTCTTCATCAACTACGGTACCGCTGAAAAGAACACCATGGCTATGCTAAGGCACGAACTGGATGTTCTCCAGGGCACTGCCGAGCAGCTCATCACACTACTGAGGGCGAGCAAAACCACGCGGAGTTACAGGGAAACATGGCCCTACATTGATCCTAGAGACATCTCTACCAGAGGCCCCGGTTTCAACCATATGGTTTATCCTTACAACATTAAAGATGTTAGATGGG
>NZ_JAGGZH010000114.1 GCF_021162145.1 Thermotoga sp. | reverse complement strand
TGGCAGACGGCGCTCATTCCCGTTTATCTGAAAACTCTCTACAGGGACGACCCGTATTTCTCCAGGACCGCAACCGTCTTTACCATACACAACCTTGGTTATCAAGGTGTGTTCGATCCGAAGTACCTTTCTTTTTCCAGCCTTCCAGACTACGTGTTTTCTATCGACGGTCTGGAGTTCTACGGTCAGCTGAACTTCCTGAAGGGTGGTATTGTCTTCAGTGACGTAATCAACACGGTAAGCCCAACTTACGCCGAGGAGATTCAAACAGAAGAGTACGGAGAAAAACTGGATGGAGTCTTGAGGATGCGTTCGAAAGATCTGTACGGGATCCTGAACGGGATAGACTACGAACTCTACAATCCAGCAACGGACGAACGGATCTACGTCAACTACGATGTGAATCGTCTGGAGCTCAAGTGGGAAAACAAGGTGAAACTCCAGGAAGAGCTGGGACTCCCCGTGAGCAAAGAAACTGCCTTGGCGGGTCTCATCAGCAGGTTGGTTCCACAGAAAGGGCTCGACCTTCTGATTGATATCATGGACTACCTCACACTCTTCGATCTTCAAATTGTTGTTCTTGGAACAGGTGACGAATACTACGAAAACGCCCTGAAAAAGTTTCAGGAGAGGTATCCAGACAAAGTTTCGGTGAACATAGAGTTCGACGTAGATCTGGCACAGAAGATATACGCTGGTGCCGACATCTTCCTTATGCCCAGCAAGTACGAACCCTGTGGGTTAGGTCAGATGTTCAGCATGAGATACGGCACGGTTCCCATTGTGAGGTACACCGGTGGTCTTGCGGACACAGTGAAGGAATACGATCCTCAAACCATGGAAGGAACTGGATTCGGTTTCAAACCTTTCGATTCCTCACACTTTCTAAAGGCCATCTCTCGGGCACTTCATTTCTATTACAGAGAAAATGAGCACTGGAGGAGGATCATGACGAACGCCATGAACACAGACCTTTCGTGGGATAGGTCGGCAAAGGGGTATGTGGAGCTCTACAAAAAAGCTCTTGCCAAGGTGGGAAAGTGAGGGGGAAAAGAGATGCCTGAGTTCAGAAAGGATCCCATCATAAAGAGATGGGTCATAATAGCTACCGAGAGGGCAAAAAGACCGCACGACTTCGTGAGGGCGAAGGTGGAGGAGGCCCAGGAAGGATTCTGTCCTTTCGATTACGGAAACGAACACACCACTCCACCTGAGATCTTTGCCTTCAGGCCGGCCGACACAGAACCGAACACCCCTGGCTGGTGGGTTCGAGTCGTTCCCAACAAATTTCCAGCTGTAGACCCAAACACACCCTTGAGAAAGTATGGAAGAGGAATGTACGACGCGGCGATGGGATTCGGATACCACGATGTTGTCGTGGAAACACCGGATCACAACTCTCACCTGGCCGTTATGGAGTACAAGAATGTGGAGGAAGTGATCTGGGCTTACAAGATCAGATACGAGCAACTCATGAAGGACGAGAGAATAAGATACATTTTGATCTTCAAAAACCACGGGAAGGATGCTGGAGCGTCTCTCAGCCATCCTCACAGCCAGATAATCGCTCTTCCGATCATGCCTAAGAGAGTTCAGGAAGAGCTCGACGGGTCTAAGGAGTACTTCGAGTACAAGGAAAGATGTCCATTCTGTGACATCATCGATGAGGAGAAAAAAGAAAGGGAAAGGATCGTCGAAGAGAACGATCATTTTATAGCTGTAGAACCGTTTGCCTCAAGGTTTCCGTTTGAAACATGGGTCCTTCCTAAAAGGCACATGAACAGCTTTCATATGATATCGGAGGAAGAGGTGACTTCCCTCGCAAAGATCTTGAAAAACGTTCTATATCGAATCTATTCAGCTCTGGACAATCCCCCGTACAACCTCCTCATACACACGTCTCCCACGAACCTGGAGGGGAAGGACTATTACCACTGGCACATTGAGATATTTCCGAGACTAACGAAAGTAGCGGGGTTCGAGTGGGGAACGGGGTTCTACATAAACACCGTTCCACCGGAAGATGCCGCAAAATATCTCAGAGAAGTAACAATAGAGTGAGTTTGAAATATCCAGATCCTTTGTGATAAAATGCAAGTTAGAGAACTCGTGAGTAAGGAGGAATGGTAGGATGGAAGTTCTGAAAGTCAGTTCAAACTCGAATCCAAACAAAGTGGCTGGTGCGATTGCTGGCTCTCTCTCCAAGAGCGATAAGGTCGAGATTCAGGCGATCGGTGCGGGGGCTGTGAACCAGGCGGTGAAGGCACTGGCAGTTGCTAGGAGATTCCTGGAAGAATCTGGTAAGGACCTCTTTGTTGTGCCGGGGTTCATCGAGATAAAGATAGGAGACGATGTGAGAACGGGTATATCTTTCAAAGTCTTTTTGGAGAACAGCAAGAATGAGGGATGAAACCGGAAGTTCAGCAGATTCTGAACGCAATGAAGGAGGATTCGAGAATCAAGGCCATCGTTCTTCAGATTATCAAGATGTCTTCTGAAGAGAGAGAGAACTTCAGGAAAAAGATCACTTACTATTTCATGAGCAAAAACTCAGAAGTCGATGTCGAAGCCTTCAAATTCTTTAAAGTGTTTCTAGAAAATGTCAACGAGTTTTCCAAGGTTATTGAACAGGAATGAAGATATAGAGCTTTGATCCCTTTGTTTTGATCTCGAACACCATCAAATCCTTTGAAGGACCTTTTTCTGCGTTGACAAAGAGTTCTTCGTTTACAAGAAAAAACTTCCCAGGCGGAACGTTTTTGTAGTATCCGATGAAACCAATGCGTTCGAATTGCCTTCCTTTCAACTTCATCAGGAGCACTCTCAGTGCTCCTTCCATTTTTCTCTTGTCAACACGCGTTTCTCTTCTCACTCTTATCCTTCTCAAAACAGGCAAGTTTGCTTTTGAGAGAACCACCGGCCTGTGAAGAGAAACTGAATGAAACTTTATCGGAGAAGAAAGATGTTCTGAATGGCACCCCGTCTCCAGTGTTATTCGATCGAAAAGCTGCGTTCCAATCGTCGAGATTTCTAGATTTCCAGAACAAAGAGAGATCTCAGTACTCAAAGAACAATTTTTGATCTGTATCATTTCATCTTCAGGCTTTTCTTCGTAAACTCGGGGTTCCTTTCCCAACGAAAAAACGTTCACGCGGCTCTGGAAAATTTCTTCAACCACAGAAGGCGGAAGAAGGCATGGTTCTATTCCGCACACTTTTGGACCTTTCAGCTCTAAAATGAAACCCTCCAGCCATTTTTTGAAAAAACTGATCACTCGCTTGAACATACGTACTCCAGTGCCCTGTCCAACCTTTGAAACGGTTCCAGCACATCAAAAACTTCCAGAAGGTTCGACAGTTTTTCCAGACGATCATCTGAGAGCTTTCCTACAACCTTGAGTGCTGTCCCTTTGAATGGGAGGATAACTTCTTCTTCTGAAACACGAATCGGTTTTTCCAACCTCTCATTTCTTTCAACAAGGAGTACCAACCTTTCATCCACTTCCAAAAGTTCTGGATCGCGAACGAATATGAAATCTGGGTTCTTTTCCATCTTC
>NZ_JAGGZH010000113.1 GCF_021162145.1 Thermotoga sp. | reverse complement strand
TCATCAAGGTGGACGATATTTACTACGTCTTTGGAACTCATCTTCAGGTTGCAAAATCGAAAGATTTAATGCATTGGGATCAGATAAGTACGAGTGCGCACGATAAAAATCCCATAATACCTAATATAAATGAGGAATTGAAGGAAGCTCTCAGCTGGGCAAGGACAAGAAACGATATCTGGGCACCTCACGTTGTTCGACTTTCCGATGGAAAGTACTACATGTACTACTGCGCCTCTACCTTTGGTTCACCAAGATCTGCCATAGGAATTGCCATCTCCGATAATGTAGAAGGTCCGTATAAACATTATGCAGTGATTGTGAGATCCGGTCAGGTTTATTCTGTGGATGGTCCAAGTGAGGATGGTACACCGTACAATTCTAGGAAGCACCCGAACGCCCTTGATCCTGCTGTTTTTTACGATAAAGAAGGAAATCTGTGGATGGTCTACGGATCATGGTTCGGAGGAATCTACATCCTCAAACTGAATCCTAAAACGGGTCTTCCTCTTCCCGGACAGGGTTACGGAAAAAGACTTGCAGGAGGGAATCACAGTTCTATGGAAGGGCCTTTCGTTCTATATAGTCCAGAGACGAATTATTACTATCTCTTTCTGAGTTTTGGAGGGCTCGATTACAGAGGAGGATACAACATTAGAGTTGCAAGATCTAAAAGCCCAGATGGACCATACTACGACCCTGAGGGAAAGAGCATGGAAAACTGTATGGGGAGCAAGACGGTAATAGCAAATTATGGAGCCAAACTTGTGGGCAATTTCACTCTGAGTGAAAGCAGTACCATTGACTTCAAAACATTCGGATACGTCTCTCCTGGCCACAACTCCGCCTATTATGACCCTGAAACAGGAAAGTACTTCATTTTCTTCCACACAAGGTTTCCTGGAAAAGGAGAAACGTATCAACTCAGAGTTCATCAACTCTTTCTCAATGAAGATGGATGGTTCGTCATGGCTCCTTTCCCCTATGCAGGTGAAACGATCTCTGATTTACCAGACAAGGAGATCGTAGGGGAATACCTATTCATAAATCATGGAAAGGAAATCACCAGTAATATCAAACACCCTGTGAGAATTCATCTGAACCAGGATGGAACGATAACAGGAGCAGTTGAAGGGAAATGGGAAAGGAAGGGACACTACATCACTCTGGAAATCAACGAGGAAGGCTCCACTGTCACGTACAGGGGAGTCGTTTTGAAACAGTGGCATTACTCAGAAAAAAGATGGGTAACAGTTTTCACGGCTCTTTCCAACCATGGAGTTTCCGTGTGGGGAATAAGGGTTGAATGAATTTTGAATTTTCAATATCTTCAGCATGGAGGTGTTAGAACATGAAGAGGGTACTATTTTTGCTTGCACTAGGAGTGATGTTCAGCGTGATTTTCGCTTTTGATCCAAACAACGATCCTTCCCTGATTGCTTACTTTCCATTCGATGGAAACTTGAGGGATGCAACTGGCCACTTTGGAGAGGCAGTCAAAACAGGCAGAACCATAGGAAGTGTTGGTAGAGGACAAATAACATTCGTTGATGGCGTTGTTGGACAGGCTGTAAAACTTCCTGGAAGCAGGGGGCTTCTTCTTCCTGAAGATCTTATTAAAGACTACGATTACACAATTTCCTTCTGGGTTTATGCAGAAAAGCTGACGAGATTCACGACAACATTCTTCGGGGCCTACATCGACAGAAAACTAAAAATTCACTGGATCAGCTTCGTTCCTTTCTGCTGGAACAACGGTACAATGCTCTGGGCAAGGGATGAAGCGCAAAACATATGGTACGATGGTATCCTCAGCAAAAACATTGAACCCGGGAAATGGTACCACGTGGCAATTTCTGTGCTGAACGGGATTGTCAGAGTTTACATCAACGGAGAACAGGTTCTTACAAAGATACAAATAAACGGTCAGGAAAACTTGACGGGCAAACTACCGGATGTGTTCAGCCTGAAACCAGGAGGAGTGTTTGCCCTTGGAGCCAATTACTGGGATGCTCCATTCAAAGGCATGTTCGATGAACTCAGAATCTACGATAGGGCGCTGGGGCCTGATGAGGTGAGGATACTCTATAATTATGGAAGGTAGAAAGGAAGTGATGTTTTGTGATGAAGAAAGTTTTCCTAATAGTTTTCATAGTGTGGGTAATCTCCTTAGTAGCAGGTATAGATTTGAACGAAGGTCTGATAGCATACTATCCATTCGATGGGGACCTGAAAGACAAAACAGGAAACTTCGGAGAGGCATACCTTGTTGGAAACAGAATAAACGTTCCGGCTCTTGGAAACCCGAAATTCGTTGAAGGTGTGGTGGGACAAGCACTGGTTTTTGATGGAAAAAAGGGAGTGGTTCTCGGAGATGATATCATAACTGACTATGATTATTCTGTTTCTTTCTGGCTAAAAATCGAGGCATTTACGCAGCACACAACCACTTTCTTTGGATGCTACATAGACGAAGAAAATTACTTCTACTGGTTAAGTTTTGTACCGTATGGCTGGAACAATGGTACTCTACTGTGGGCCAGAAATGATAGAAAAGACATATGGTTTGACGGAATACCTCCTTTCAATCTGGAAAAGAACAAATGGTACCATGTTGTGATAACTGTAGACAAAGGAAAAGCACGTTTGTTCATCAATGGAGAAGAAGTTCCTCTCAAAATACAAATCAATGGTCAACCTAACCCTAATGGACTGGTACCAGATGTGTTCTCCGTGGGTCCGGGAGGTGTGTTTGCACTGGGTGTGAACTTCTGGGATCCACCTTTCAAGGGGATGATAGATGAATTAAGGATCTACGATATTCCATTGAGTGCGGATGTTGTGAAAAATCTGTATCATCGTGAAAACAAACAATAAAACGGAGCTCCTACCTCGGGAGCTCCATTTTTTATTTCAAACCTGTTGTCTTTATCCCTGCAGTTATGTATTCACGGGCCAATAAGAAGAGTATCATAGGTGGTATTATCATGATCGTTGCCATTGCCATTATGAGATCCCAGCGCACGATAAAAGTCGTTCTTGAAAAGCTGTAAATTCCGACACTCAAGGGTTTAAGATCTTCAGAATTGATGAAAACCATTGGGACAAAGAATTCATTCCACCAGTATATCGAGGAAAGAACACCTATGGTTATAAAGATAGGCTTAGAAATGGGCACTATAATTTTCCAGAAAATCTGCCATTCGTTACAACCGTCAATTTTTGCTGCCTCATCAAGTTCGCGAGGAATAGTTCTATAAAATTGCCGGAAAAGAAAAACGTTGTACGGATAAGCAAAGAAAGCAGGTACAATAATAGGTAAAAAGGAATCCAACCAACCAAGGTATCTGAACAGGATATACTGAGGAACTATTGTAACATAACTTGGTATCATCATCGTAGCTATTATCAAACCAAACACCAAACTCTTTCCTTTAAATTCCATGCGAGCCAAGGGATATGCAACCATAGAACTTGAAAGAAGAGTACCTACTGTGTTTCCTATCATCAGTATGAGCGTGTTCCTCAGGTAAAGAGGAAGCTTAGTGTTTGAGAATATTTCAGAATAATTCCTCAAAGAAAATGTTTTTGGTAACAACCTAGGTGGATACGAACTGAATTCTATAAGTGATTTGAAAGAGGAAAAAATGATCCAAAGAATTGGAAAAAACATGATCACAGCTACTATCATCATCAATGTGTATATAGCAATTTGCCTTCCCTTTCTCTTCATTCAATCCCTCCCATCAAACTTCGTAGTAAACCCATTTCTTCGATAGTACGAACATTAAAAGCGATAATATCGCAGAGATAATAAACAATATCACCGCTTCGGCACTCGCATAACCTAATCTAAACGTTTTGAAAGCATTGTAATAGATATCTAAACTGATGGCTTGGGTTAACTTACCAGGTCCACCACCCGTAAGGGGATATATGAGTGCAAAGGACATGCTTAGAGAATTTATGGTAGCAGTAACTAAGTTAAAAAGAAGAATAGGAGAAATTGCTGGTAGTGTGATCCTTAAAAATTTTGTAAAGGTCCCTGCCCCGTCGATCTCAGCTGCTTCATAAAGTTCCTTAGGGACCTCTTTCAAAGCACTATCGAATATCAACATCATCTGACCCGTGTAAAATGTATAAATGTTTAGAACAGCTAAAAGCCATCTCACATAACTAGGATCCATCAACCAATTTGGAGGGTTGTTGATCCCAATCAGTGTTAAAAGATAGTTCACTATTCCTAG
>NZ_JAGGZH010000112.1 GCF_021162145.1 Thermotoga sp. | reverse complement strand
GTTCCTAGTTGTTCCTTTTCGTTGTCACGGTTCTTCCTGGAGCCTCCAGCGGTTTGAAATAGAAATAGTGCCTTCCATCAAGAGATATCCCCGCCAGGAGGCCGTTGTACAATACCTGTTCCATTAGATCTGCGTATTTCCCTTCCCCTGTTGCAAGAAGCATTCTGAAATTCCACATGAAATTCGCAATAGCAGCACAAGATTCTGCGTAAGATCTCCTATTCGAGAGTTCATACTCTTCCCCAAACGATTCCCATTCGTGCCTTGAGCCAGCACCACCTGTGACATACATCTTTTTCGTAACAAAGTTCTCCCAAAGTCTGTTAAGAGCTCGCCATATTTGTTTGTTTCCTGTTTCAAGGTATAGATCTGTAGCGCCGCAGCACAGGTACAAAGCTCTTACTGCATGACCTGTGATCTCCTCAAGTTCCACGAAAGGTCTATGATCTATAAAGTATTCCGGCCCTGGATTTTTGGGAACACTTGCCAATCCTTTACCGCGGGCGAATATAAAGTAATTTGCAAGTTCTAAATACTTCTTGTCCCGCGTCTCCCTGTAAAGTTCCACAAGAGCCATTTCTATTTCAGGATGTCCCGGTGCGCCTTCTTTCTTTCCAGGCCCGAAAATACTTTAGATATGATCGGCAAATCTTCTTGCAACCTCGAAAAGGCTTGTCTTTCCAGTGACTCTTTTATGAGCAATAGCAGCTTGAATCAAGTGCCCCGCGTTGTAAAGCTCGTGGTTCCATGCCAAATTTGTCCACCGATCTTTCTTCCTTTCTCCAGAAAGATATGTCCCAAGGTAGCCATCTTCATCTTGAGCACTTTTAATTTCTTCTATCACGTTATCGAGAATCTTTTCTAATTCTGGAAGTTCCCTACTTGCTAAAGCAAAAGAAACCGCCTCAGACCACTTGTAAACATCCGTATCATCAAAGGGAAAATAGGTTTTATATGTCCCCTCTAACTTGCCACTTGTTATTCTAAAGTTGTCCAACCTTCCTGTATTTTCCAAAAGTTCATATTGAGTGGGAAGTGTCGTGTCCACAAGAGTTGCTAGGTATTTTTCCATGAAACCTCTTACTTCTACGGAGCTAACAGATACTGCTCTCAATTTTGCATATGGACTCCGTGAGACATCGAGAATCTTTGACAGACAAACCACCCCCATCACAAATGTAGTATTATGCACGTACCTTTACAGAAATTATATTGCTAAGTCAAGTACCTTTTGTTAAGTCAAAGTTTATTTTTCGGAGAATATCGGTAACTGTTGGGTGAATGTTCATAAAAGTCAACTATCCTTTATCCCTTCTTCCCCCACCCTTAACCCAAACTCATCTTTTAACCCTTCACCGCTCCAAAGGTGAGACCTCTTATCAGGTATCTTTGAGCGATGAGCGCGAAGACCACAACTGGAAGCATGGTAACGATACCCGCAGCCGATAGAGGCCCCCATGCGACCCTCCAGCCTGTGATGTACCTTCCAAGGAAGATGGGAAGCGTTTGTGCCCGAGCATCGTTTGTTAGAACCAGGGCTAAAAGGAACTCTCCCCAGCTTTGTATGAGTGAGAGCACAGCGACCGCTGCGAGCCCCGGGGCACTGAGGGGAAGAACCACGTAGAAGAACGCCTGAAACGGTGTTGCTCCATCGACGTAGGCTGCTTCGTCTATTTCTCTTGGAATCTCTCTGAAGAAACTTATGAGAAGCCATACACCAAGGGGCACTACTATGACAAGATGGGAAAGTATGAGTGCCCACCAGGTGTTTATGAGTCTCAGTTTTGTGAATATCACGTACAGCGGAACGGCGGACACGATGGGTGGTAACATCCTGATAGAGATGATCCACTCTGCAAGGAACGCCCCCCCTACTTTATAGCGAGCTATAGCATAAGCGGCAAGAGCACTGATCACTGTTCCTATGAGAGCTACGGAAACACCGACAACGATACTGTTTCTAAGGTATGGAAAAATGTTCTCAATAGAACCCGTCGTTCCACCGAAGACCTCCGTTTCCTTTGCCCCGGAGAAATTGGAGAGGGTAGGCCTTGTTGGAACGAACTTGGGAGGCATGGTGAACCACTCATTCGAAGGTTTAAAGGCCGTGATAATGAGCCAGTATACGGGAAAGAGAAAGAAGATCAAGCAGATAGCGACAAGGATGTATCTCACCACAGCGAGGATTTTTCTCATTATTCTTCACCTCCGAATCCCAGCTGTTGCCTCATCTTCACAAGCCTGAAGACCACGTTTACAAGGATTATGGCCACGATCAAAAGCAATACACTCAGCGCCGAAGCATAACCGATGTTCCATCCAAAAGAAACACCCACTTTGTAGATGTAAAAGCTGTAGGTGTGAGTTGCAGATCCTGGGCCACTCCAGGTTGTCATGAAAACGATGTCAAATGTCTTCAAACAGTCAATGATCCTCAGAACAAGAGCAACAAGGATCAAAGGTCTCAGGAGGGGAAACTCCACATGAAGAAAAACCCTCCCCCAGTCAGCACCATCCACACGGGCTGCATCGATGAGATCCTGGGGGATGGATTGAAGCCCTGCGTAGATCATGAGGAAGATGAAAGGAGTCCATTGCCAGACATCTATTACTATAATCCCAAGTTGTGCGTAAAACGGATCCCCCAACCACGAAATCTTCGGCACACCAAAGAGCGATAAAAACCAGTTCATCGGGCCAAAAGCAAAGTTGTAGAGCATCTTCCAGGCAACACCAGAAACGGCAGGTGGAATCATCATGGGAATGAGGAGGGAAGACCTGATGATCCTTTCTCCCCTGACACCCCTTATCAGGAAAGCTATGAGAACACCAAGGACAAGCTCTACAGGGACTGCTATCGAGAGGAGCTTTGCAGTGAATTTCATGGATTCTATAGCGGTTGAGTCTTTAAAAATCTGGAAGTAATTTGAAAGACCAATGAAGTGTGTTTCGGCACTTCTAGACAGATCGTAATCTCTGAAGGAAGCCCAAATCATGAAACCAAATGGATATATCGTCATTGCAAGAAAGAGCGCAAGAACGGGAAGAACCATCAACCAGGGAACGACTTTTCGCTTCATATGGAAAGGGGGCGCAACGCCCCCTCTTCACCTCCTTATTTGCCGAGAATCTCTTCCCACTTTTTCGCAAGATCGTTCAGTGTTTCCATGGAGAGTGGAAGCTCTTCAGACAGGATCTTGGAGAAAGTTTCAACGGTTATGTCCTCGAGCCTCGGTTCTTCCGGAATCCTTGGTCTGTGAGTCTGCGTGATGTACGTCACTTCAAGGGCCGGTACTCTAGGATCGGCTGCTCTCACTTCTGGATCCCTGAGCGTTGAGATCCTGGCCGGTGCGACAGCAAATTTCAGGAACTTGTTCTTGTCAGCCCACTTGCTGGTAGCGAAAACGATGAACTTGAACGCTGCGAGCTTCTTTTCTTCAGGTATGAACTTGTTGATACCGAGTGCCCACTGACCGCTCACGGAACGACCCGGCATGGGAATGATGCCAACCTTATCCTCACCGAGTGTGCTCTTGAAGATCAGATACGGCCCTGTCCACTGAGGCACCATGGCGACGAGTCCCTGGTTGAAGTATTCAATGGTTTCGCCGTAGTCGGATCCGAGAGGATCCGGACTGTAAGGCATGAGTCTTTTCATCATCTCAAGAGCTTTCAGTCCCTCCTCATTGTTGAAGGCTGGTTTGTGATCAGCAGTGAAGTACTCTCCGTATTCGAGATCGGCGGTTCCATGTCTCATGATACCAAGAGGCGCGTTCCTGTACTCTCCGAAGAACAGCAGGTACATGTAGAAGAGTGTGTGAGTCCTTGGGAACATGAGGGCGATTCCGTACTCGGTTGGAGAGTTCTTGTTGTACTTCTTGGTGAAGAATTCGGCTATGTCCACAACTTCTTCCCAGGTCGTTGGTAGTGTGAGTTCTCTACCGTATTTTTCCTTGAAGGCCTGCTTGATCTTCGGATCTTCGAATAGATCTTTTCTGTAGTAGAAAAGCATCGTGTTGTTGTAGAATGGAAGACCTACGAGCTTTCCCTGCCATTTTCCAGATTCTTCCAGGACCTGCGGTATGAAGTCGTCCAGGTCGTAGTCCTCCGGAACGAGTTCTGGATGTTGCATCATGAACTCACCGAGGTCGACCAGACCGAAGGACACCGCTCCCGTGGTCATCACGTCGTAAGTGAATGCGTCAAACGACCCCGCCTGGGATCTGAGATCCTGAAGCAGTTTTGGATACAGTACTTCCCACGAAAGTGGAACGATCTCCACTTGGATATCCGGGTTCTTCTTCATGAACTCCTGTGCAAGCCACTTCAAGGCGTCTGCGTTGTCCGGAGAGCAGAGAACCGAAATTTTGACTGAGAAGATGAGAGATGCGATAACGAGGAAGGCCACCAGAAAAAGTCTTTTCATGACAATCCCCTCTACTCAAAAATGGTGGATAACGGTACGTACCAATGGAAGTATACCACATCTGTCAGAAAGGAATTACCTTACAGTCAATTTGTTAACATTAATTTTCCCATCACTGAATAGGATACGTATAAAGGTACGTACTTTTGTGCTATACTATGAAGATGAATGCATCGGAAAGGAGGTTGGAGAATGATCGATCTCAAGCAGTATGAATTCTGGTTCCTTGTTGGCAGCCAGCATCTTTACGGCCTGGAAACATTAAAGAAGGTAGAACGGCAGGCCAGCAAGATAGTCGATGCATTAAACAGTGATCCCATCCTTCCTTCAAAGATCGTTCTGAAACCCATTCTGAAGAGTTCTACTGAGATCAAAGAGATTTTTGAAAAAGCGAACGCAGAGCCAAAATGTGCCGGTGTCATTGTCTGGATGCATACGTTTTCCCCTTCGAAGATGTGGATAAGAGGGCTCTCCATCAACAAAAAACCCTTGCTCCACTTCCACACCCAGTACAACAGGGAAATTCCGTGGGACACAATCGACATGGATTATATGAACCTGAACCAATCCGCCCATGGTGATAGAGAGCATGGATTCATCCACGCGAGGATGAGACTTCCAAGAAAGGTCGTGGTGGGGCACTGGGAAGACAGAGAGGTCAGAGAGAAGATTGCAAAATGGATGAGAGTTGCATGTGCGATACAGGATGGAAGAATGGGACAGATCGTGAGATTCGGCGATAACATGAGGGAGGTTGCCAGCACCGAAGGTGATAAAGTGGAGGCCCAGATAAAACTCGGCTGGTCCATAAACACCTGGGGTGTTGGAGAACTCGCAGAAAGAGTGAAAGCAGTTTCGGAAAGTGAAGTAGAGGAATTGTTGAAAGAGTACAAAGAAAGATATGTCATGCCAGAGGACGAATACAGCCTCAAAGCGATTAGAGAACAGGCGAAGATGGAGATCGCGATAAGGGAATTTCTGAAAGAAAACAATGCCATCGCCTTCACCACTACATTTGAGGATCTCCACGATCTTCCCCAGCTTCCTGGTCTTGCGGTTCAGAGACTCATGGAGGAAGGATATGGATTCGGGGCAGAAGGAGACTGGAAGGCGGCAGGGCTTGTTCGTGCCCTGAAGGTCATGGGAGCAGGCCTTCCTGGTGGTACATCTTTCATGGAAGACTATACTTACCATCTCACATCGGGAAACGAGCTTGTACTGGGAGCACACATGCTCGAGGTGTGCCCTACAATCGCCAAGGAAAAACCAAGAATAGAAGTTCACCCACTCAGCATCGGTGGGAAGGCTGATCCTGCTCGCCTCGTCTTCGATGGACAGGAAGGCCTCGCCGTCAACGCCTCGATCGTTGACATGGGAAACAGATTCAGACTGGTTGTGAACAAGGTAATGTCTGTCTCTATTGAAAGAGAGATGCCTAAGCTTCCAACAGCCAGGGTCCTGTGGAAGCCGATGCCAGATTTCAAGAGAGCAGCGACCGCGTGGATCCTGGCAGGAGGATCCCATCATACAGCCTTTTCGACAGCCATCGATGTGGAGTACTTGATAGACTGGGCAGAAGCTCTGGAGATCGAGTGCATTCTCATCGATGAGAATCTAGATCTAGAGAGCTTCAAGAAAGAGCTGAGATGGAATGAGGTCTACTGGGGACTTTTAAAAAGATGAATGAGGGGCTCCGCCCCTCATTTTTTTGGATACGTGACAGATCCTCTCATGATGAGTCTTGGTTTGAAGACGAACTTTTCTGGTTTTTCACCTTCGATCATTTTCAAGAGGATTTCTACTGCCCTTTTCCCAACTTCCTCCTTCGGATGTTCAAAGGTAGTCAGAATCTCTCTGAAATCTCCTATTGGGGCATCATCGAACCCTATGACGGAAACATCGTCTGGTATCTTCAGCCCCATTCTCCTGGCTGCGAGAAAGAACTGTAAAGCTGTTGCATCGTTGTAGCAGAAAACCGCTGTGGGGCGTTGTTCTTCAGGAAGAGAAAGTATTTCGTACGCGCTCTGCATGACGATGCCGGTGAACTCGGACACATGGAATGGTTTCTCATAGATCTTTTCAAAACCGAGTTCTCGCCCACGTTTCAGGAAGGCTTGAGCCCTGACAACACTGGGTAGATGTATGGTTTTGTAGAGGACTGCAACTCTCCTGTGGCCGTACTGGTAAAAAATCTCTGCTGTCTTTTCTCCTCCGTACCAGTCGTCCAGAACAACGCTTCCTGCACCTTCCATGTCCCAATTGGTGTGCACCAGAACTACTTTTGTTCCTTTCCGCACAACGTCTTTTATCAGATCTCTGTTTGAACGCCTGGTAGCACTACAAACTGGATCTATTATCAAACCATCCACACCAACTTCCAGCCATTCGCTTATGATCTGCCTCTCCTTGTTGGGATCCTCTGAAGCGTTTCCGAGGAACATCTTGTAGCCATTGGTGAAAAGAACCTCTTCTGCTCCGAGGGCTATGTACGGGAAAATATAACTCGTGATCCGTTGAACGAGGATTCCAACAAGTTTGTTCTTCCTTTCGATGTTGACGAACGTTCCAAGTCCTGGCTTTCTGATGACCAGGTTCTTCACAACCAGCCTTTCCAGGGCCTTTCTCACCGTCTCTCGACTGGCGTTGAACTTCTCCATCAGCTCCTTTTCTGTGGGAAGTTTGTCTCCATGCCTGTATTTTCCTGATTTTATCTCCTCGATCAAAAACCTTTCTATGATTCTGTATTTCGGAAGAATCTTGGATCACCTCTTGTTATCTGCTGAGATTTTCCACTATTTCTTTCGTATCCCTTGCGATCATGAGTTCTTCGTTTGTGGGGACAACCAGTACCTTGACCCGCGAATCCGGCGTGGAGATTATTCCCTCTTTTCCTTTTATAGTTTCTTCGTTTTTCTGTTTGTCCAGCCTTACCCCAAGGAACTCTAGGTAAGAGCAGACGTCTTCTCTGGTGATTGGGGAATTTTCACCTACACCGGCTGTGAAAACAATGGCATCAACACCGTTCATTGCCGCCGCGTACGCACCTATGTACTTGGCAATCCTGTAATGGTAGATGTCCAGGATGAGCTTACACCATTCGTCCCCTTTCAAGGCAGCTTCTTCAATGTCCCTCATGTCAGAGCTGAAACCCTTTGAAAGACCGTAAACACCACTCCTTCTGTTCAGTATATCGTACATCTCCTGAGGGGAGATTCCCTCTTTCTCCATGATGAAAAAGGGAATGGCAGGATCCAAATCACCAGATCTCGTACCCATGACGAGCCCCTCGAGGGGGGTGAAACCCATAGAAGTGTCAACACATTTTCCGTGTTTCACAGCTGCTATTGAAGCACCGTTTCCTATATGACAGGTGATGAGCTTGAACTTTTCGGGTTTCTTCCCGAGGATCTCCGCTGCCCTTCTAGAGACGTACCTGTGACTCGTTCCGTGGAATCCGTAACGCCTAATCTTGTACTTCTCGTAGTACTCGTATGGAATAGCATAGAGATAAGCCTTTTGAGGGATCGTTTGATGAAACGCTGTATCGAACACAGCAACGTTGGGCACGCCAGGAAGCAGTTTCATGGCCGCCTTTATTCCCATGAGATTTGCGGGATTGTGAAGCGGTGCGAGTGGGGAAACCTCCTCGATGGCTTCTATCACTCTCTCATCAACGAGTGCGGATTCCTTGAACTTCTCACCGCCGTGGACTACCCTGTGCCCAACCGCGTCTATTTCCTTTAGATCTTTTATGACACCGAGCTTTTCATCGACAAGGGTGTTCAAAACCAGCTTCAACGCTTCTTCGTGATTGGGAAGGTCTTTTTCTATCACGTGCTTTTCCTCGTTTACCCTGTGAACCAGCCTGCTGCCTTCCAGTCCTATCCTTTCGGCGATACCTTTACAGAGGACCTCTTCATTGACCATTCCGATGAGCTGGTACTTTATCGAAGAGCTACCAGAGTTTATCACGAGTACCTTCATTCCCTTCACCTCACACCTTTCCACTGGACCCGAAGATTCTGATTCTCTCCCTGACAGTTTCTTTCACCTGTTCAAACACGGGCTTAAAGATCTTTCGCGGATCTATTTGGGACCTGTCTTCGGAGAGCACCTTTCTCAGATAAGCGACGAAAGTGATTCTTAAGTCGGTGTCCGTGTTGATCTTGTTGATGCCGAGTTCTATTGCTTTTCTCAACATATCTTCGGGGACACCCTTGGCTCCAGAGAGCTCCGCACCGTACTTATTTGCAAGCTCAACTAGGTTCTGTGGGACCATGGAAGCACCGTGGAGAACGAGAGGGATCTGGGTGTACTCTTTCACCTTCTTCAGACGATCAAAGTCAAGCTGTGCTTCTCCTTTGAACTTGAACGCCCCATGGCTTGTCCCGATGGCAGGAGCGAGGAAGTCCACTTCTGTCTCTTTCACGAAGACTTTCGCCTCTTCTGGGTCGACAAGGACGGATTCTTTTTCCACAACGTTGTCCTCTATTCCCTTGAGTTTTCCAAGCTCCGCCTCCACACTGATACCAACGGCGTGAGCGATTTCCACGATTCTCTTTGTCTCCCTGAGGTTTTCCTCGAACGGCAGATGAGAGGCGTCTATCATCACCGAAGAATAACCGGCCTTTATGGCGGCCATGATGATGTTGAAGTTTCTTCCATGATCCAGATGGAGCGCTACGGGAACGGAAACCCTCTCGGCGAAGGTTTTTACCATCTCAACGGCAAACTCTGTTCCGGCCTCTATGTTACCTCTTCCTATGTACTTTATCGCTCCCTCCGATGTTGCCACTATGACTGGCGCGTTCTCTTCCTCGGCCGCCTCCAGTATGGCCTGCAGGAACTCCATATTGTTGAAGTTGAACGCACCGATGGCGTAACCTTCCCTACTGGCCTTATCCAGAATTTCCTTCGTGTTCTTCACGTAAGGCATTCCGTTGCACCTCCCTCAATGTGAAGGCCGGGATGCCCCCGGCCCCATTGTCCTCATTGTTTGTTCTTAAGAGCTGCCTGAGCTGCTGCGAGTCTGGCAACGGGGACCCTGTAAGGAGAACAGGAAACGTAGTCGAGACCCACTTTGTCAAAGAACAGTATCGATCTTGGATCTCCCCCGTGTTCTCCACAGACTCCAACCTTGAGATCGGGCCTCGTGCTTTTTCCCTTCTCCGTTCCCATCTTCACCAGTTCGCCAACGCCATCGTAGTCAAGTGACTTAAATGGATCGTGTTCGAGTATGCCTTTCTCGAGGTATTCGGGCAGGAACTTTCCAACGTCGTCCCTGCTGAATCCGAACGTCATCTGTGTGAGGTCATTCGTACCAAAGCTGAAGAACTCGGCTTCTTCCGCGATCTGATGAGCGGTAACAGCGGCCCTCGGAACTTCGATCATGGTTCCTATCTTGTAAGTGAGATCGACTCCCGCTTCTTTGATCATTGCATCGGCTGTTTCTTTGATGATCTTCTTCAGATACCTGATCTCGTTGACGTGTCCCACAAGAGGAATCATGATCTCAGGTATGACGTCTATTCCTTCTTCTTTCTTGAGCTCAATGGCCGCTCCAATAATCGCTTTGGTCTGCATCACAGCGATCTCAGGATACGTGATGGTGAGCCTGCATCCCCTGTGGCCAAGCATCGGGTTGAGTTCCCTGAGGTTCTCTACGACGTTCTTGAGTTCCTCGAAAGAAACTCCCGTCTGCTCAGCGACTTCCTTGATTTGTTCGTCTTCCTGTGGGAGGAACTCGTGGAGAGGAGGATCTATGAGCCTTATTGTGACCGGGAGTCCCTTCATCACCCTGAAGAGTCCTTTGAAGTCTTCTTTCTGAAGAGGCAGGAGTTCGTTCAAGGCTTTTTCTCTTTCCTCTTTTGTCTTTGCGAGAATCATCCTTCTCACTTTGGGTATTCTGTCTTTTTCGAAGAACATATGCTCCGTTCTGCAAAGACCGATTCCCTCTGCCCCGAATCTTCTGGCAACCTCTGCATCCCTTGGTATGTCTGCGTTGGTCCTCACACCGAGCCTTCTGATCTCGTCAGCCCACTGAAGGAGCTCAGCAACTGGCCCCTCGAGTCCCTGTGGTTTTATGGTCGTCACCTTTCCAAGGAGAACCTCACCGGTTGTTCCGTCGATGGAGATCCATTCTTCTTCTTTCACAGTAACATCATTGACCTTGAAGTATCCCTCTTCTGGATGAACCTCTATGGACTCCGCACCGACAACGGCAGGTTTACCCATTCCCCTCGCAACGACGGCAGCGTGAGAGGTCATTCCTCCTCTGGAAGTGAGTATTCCCTGTGCCGCTGCCATTCCACCGACGTCTTCAGGACTGGTTTCAGGCCTCACGAGGATCACAGGTTCCCCGGATTTTCCGAGTTCTTCAGCCTTTTTCGCAGTGAAGACCACCTTTCCTGTCGCAGCACCAGGTGAGGCAGGAAGTCCTTTTGCAATTACCTTTGCCTGCGCTTTCTCTTTTGGGTCAAATACGGGATGGAGCACCTGTTCAACATCTTCTGGTCTGACTCTGAGAACGGCTTCTTCCTTGGTGATGAGCCTCTCGTGCACCATATCGACTGCTATCCTTATGGCTGCCTGGGACGTTCTCTTTCCAGTTCTCGTCTGAAGGAGGTAGAGCTTTCCCCTTTCAATGGTGAATTCGATATCCTGCATATCCCTGTAGTGCTTTTCAAGCCTGTTCATTATTTCAAGAAGCTGGTTGTAAACCTCAGGCATTCTGCTCTTCAATTCCTCGAGTTTCAACGGAGTTCTTATACCGGCAACAACGTCTTCACCCTGCGCGTTGGGCAAGAACTCTCCGTAGGGCTCCTTTTCACCCGTGTTCGGATCCCTGGTAAAAGCAACACCTGTTCCAGAGTCCTCACCCATGTTCCCGAAAACCATAGCAACGATGTTCACGGCAGTTCCGAGGAGATCTCCCTCTTTAATACCGTGGATCTGTCTGTATTTGACAGCCCTTTCGTTCATCCAGCTTCCAAACACAGCATCGATAGCAAACCAGAGCTGTTTCCACGGATCCTGCGGAAACTCTTTTCCTTCTTCCTCGTAGATCTGTTTGTACCTTTCAACAAGTTTTTTGAGATCTTCTGCGTCGAGTTCTGTGTCGAGTTCCACACCTTTCTCTTTCTTCAACTCTTCAAGGGCCCTCTCGAACTTCTCATGGGAAATCTTGAGAACGACATCCCCGAACATTTGGAGAAATCTTCTGTAAGCGTCGTAAGCAAACCTCTCGTTGCTGGTCAGTTTGGCAAGTCCTTTCACCGTTTCATCGTTCAAGCCAAGGTTAAGAACGGTATCCATCATTCCAGGCATCGAGATAGCTGCACCAGATCTGACGGAAACGAGGAGTGGATTGTCGGGATCACCGAATTTCTTTCCAGTAACCTCCTCGAGTCTTCTCATCGCTTCTTCAACCTGTTCTTTCAAACCCTCTGGATACGTTCTTCCATGGTCGTAGTAGTATTTACACACCTCTGCGGAGATGGTGAAACCAGGGGGAACGGGTATTCCTAAGTTGGTCATTTCGGCAAGGTTGGCACCTTTTCCACCGAGGATATCTTTCATGTCTGCACGACCTTCTGCCTTGCCGTTTGCAAAGAAGTACACGTATTTCTTAGCCATCTTCTGACTCCCTCCTTTTCTTTTCGTATCCAAGATCTATTATAAGCTCAAAAACTCACGATTAACTTCGGTATCATTTCACGTTAACATAGAAAACCATTTTTCCGCCTTCGTAGAATCCTCTCGCCAGTACGTGGGCCTCTTCTCCTTCTCCAACGAGTGCTTCCATCACGGCCTTCATATCCAAGAATAGGAAGAAAACGTCCTTTTCACCGGGATGTTCGCTGGGGGTTTTCGGTGTGAACTGCTCACTCTTCAAAACGACCGTTCCATTATTTACAGCAAGGTGCAGATCATTCTCCAGGATGAATTCTTCCCCTTTCTTTTCGTACTGAACACCGGCTTCTTTCAGTGCCTCCTCGACAGCTTTTGAATCTTTTATTCTAGCCTTCGCCACGAGCTCAAGGGTGGTGGGTGTTGATCCCGAGATCAAGTCCATGAGAGAAGAAGAAATATTGGCACTGATGAACATGGGGGTATTCAGTTTCTCCGAAAGATTCTCTATTGCTTTTCTGAGCTTTTCGTCTGGAAGCTGGATGGGTATTTCCACGTTTTCCTCGGAGAAGCTGAGACCTGTGCTGGAAACCACATCCATTAGCCCATCGTAATTTTCCGTGTTAAATATCAGCGTTAGCTCACCGTATACGTAGTAATCCTGTGAAACCTTCTTTGGTCGACCAACCTTCTTTAGAAAGTCTCTGGAGATGTCATCGTCGGGAATTATTTCTGTCTTTATAATGAGATGATCCTCGGCCGGTTTTTTCCTACTCACAATTGTAAAGGAATAGTCTTTCACGCGAACCTTGGCGTAATTGAAGAAATCGAGACCCTTCAGCTCGTTGGGGACACTTCCGCCACCTTTCAAAGCGGCGCTCACTGCTTTGTTCGCACCAATGAAAAGGTAATCATCTTTTTCGGCCACGGCAACGTTCTCTGTCCCGAAAAGGTCGGCTACAAGAGACTTCACGCTGTTTTTTAAGGTCCTCGACTTGTCGGATGGCCCCAAAATGAAGCAGCTGTTCTCGTCATCGAGCTGCACGTAGAGGAGCTCGTGGGAGAGAAGATCGTAGAAATCCGAAGGCTCCACGTTTCTGCTGAGCAGTTGCGATTCCAGGACACCCTGGACCATCATCTCTAGACCGAGGGTCTCCGCGAGAAACCTCCCGGTGGGAAGATTTTTAAGTTCATCGTAGAAGTCCGAGAGATTTTTCACATATCGAATTGCCTTGAAATCCGTCGGCACATAGTTTAATATTTGTGAAAAAGAGAGGGCGGCGATCATCACTGAAATGAGGACAACCCACTTTTTCATAACGAAGACCTCCTTCGTTTTTTTCTTTCCAACCTTTATGATAGCACAAGAAAGGAGGTAGCAAGTTGAGAAAATCACTCGAATCAGGAAAGTGCGTAGTCCTGGAAGTCTTGGCACCGCGAGGAACAAATTTAAAAAAGTTTCTGGATTTCACTGAGAAAGCCTGGAAAACCGGTATCGATGCGTTCACAGTGACAGACATGCCTATGGGAAGGGTGAGGATGGCACCCTGGGCAGCTTCTCACTTGCTTGTGGAAAGTGGAAAAGAGGTTCTCATGCATTTTACGAGGAACACCAGGAACATGATAAGGATACAATCCGATCTTCTGGGATGTCACGCCCTCGGAATAGAAAATCTTTTGCTCCTCTCAGGAGACGATCCGTCTCACGGAGACTACCCACGGACAACTTACGTGAACGACGTTAACATACTGGACCTCATACGCCTCACAAAGCTTTTGAACGAAGGAACGGATCTTGCGGGAAACAAGATGTACGGAAAGACGAATTTTTTCGTCGGAGGGGCACTGAATCCGTTCAGTGAAAAGGATCTCGAGAGAGCAAAATGGAAAATCGAGGCTGGAGTGGACTTCCTCGTCACTCAACCTCTCTTCCAAAAGGATGTGGCGCAAAAGATCAAAGAGAAACTGAACACGAGAATACTCGTTTCAATAGCGTTCTTTGAGAACACAAAGCAGATGAGCCACTTCTCAGGTGTTCCGGGAATAGAGATACCAAAGGAGATCATCGAGTCAGCCGATAAGGGAGATGAACACGTGAAAGAGAAGAGTTTTGAGACTATTCTGAGATTCATCGAAGAGACCAAAAACATCGTTGACGGCTTCTACATAGTAGCCGTCGTAAAAGACCTCGAAAAGATAAGGATGGTGGTGGAGGTTGCCAAAGGTTGAGCTTGACCCAAGGAAAATAAAGATCCCGGGCAACGTTTTGAAGGCAAAACTCGGGTTTGGAAAGGTCAGAGAAATTCCAGAGAACTTCAAAGAGTTCGTGATGAATGCGTACGAAGAGTTACTCAAAATCGCAAAACCTGTCGTTGCGTGGAAAGATTTCGAAACGGGAGAATCTCTTTTCCTCAACGATGTAGAACTCACGGGAGATCTGGTGGAGAAGCATCTGAAAGGTAGTAGGATCATCACAGTTTTTCTTGCCACCTTGGGAAAGGGCGTGGACGAAAAGATCGAAAAATGCTTCAAAAAGGGAAATGACCTTCTCGGATTCTTCATAGATGGTATCGCATCGGAGATGGTGGAATACGCTCTCAGAAAAGTCGACTCTGATTTGAGAACAGAACGATCCCATCTGGAAGGAAGTTTTAGAATATCACCAGGCTATGGAGACTTACCTCTTTCGTTGAATAAGGAGATAGTGAAGCTCTTCAAAAATGAAGTGGACGTTGACGTGCTCGAGGATTCCTATGTTCTCGTTCCCAGGAAAACTATCACGGCACTCATAGGGTGGAGGGAAAAGCATGAGAAACAGACATGAGATTGCAAAAATACTATCGGAAAAAGTCTTGCTCCTGGATGGAGCATATGGGACGGAATTCATGAAACTGGGATACGACGAACTCCCGGAGGAACTTAATATAAAGGTGCCCGAGGTGGTTTTCAAGGTTCACAAAACGTACATAGAGAGTGGTTCCGATGTTGTGTTAACGAACACCTTCGGTGCCACGAAAATGAAACTGAAAAAGCACGGCTTGGAGAACAAGCTGGATCTCATCGTTAGAAACGCCGTGAGAATCGCCAGGAAAGCCGCCGGCGAAAAACTCGTGTTCGGCGATATAGGTCCAACAGGAGAGCTACCCCATCCACTCGGGAACGTTCTGTTTGAACAGTTCTACGAGAATTTCAAAGAAACAGCCGGGATCATGGTGGAAGAGGGTGTGGACGGCATCATCCTGGAGACGTTTTCCGACATCCTGGAGCTAAAGGCAGCGGTTCTCGCGGTGAGGGACGTTTCAAAGGATGTTTTCCTTGTAGCGCATATGACGTTCGACGAGAATGGAAGGAGCCTCACTGGGACAGACCCCGTGAATTTCGCTCTCACCTTTGATGAGATGGAAGTCGATGCCCTGGGCATAAATTGTTCACTCGGGCCGGAGGAGATCCTTCCTATCTTTCAAGAACTATCTCAATATACGGACAAGTTTTTAGTCGTAGAGCCGAACGCCGGAAAACCAGTTTTGAAAAACGGAAAGACGATTTACCCCTTGAAGCCAGAGGACTTTGCCGTTCATATAGATTCTTACTACGAGGCGGGCGTGAACATCTTCGGTGGATGCTGTGGTACCACTCCCGAACATATCAAGTTGTTCAGAAAGGTGCTTGGAAACAGAAGGCCACTTCAGAGGAAAAAGAAGAAGATCCTTGCCGCCTCTTCTCCATCAAGGCTTGTGACGTTCGACCACTTCGTGGTGATAGGAGAGAGGATAAATCCGGCGGGAAGGAAGAAGTTGTGGAGGAAAATGCAAGAAGGAAACGTGGAGGTGGTAATGAACGAAGCAAAGACCCAGGTGGAGAGCGGTGCGGAGATTCTCGATGTCAACTTCGGCATAGAATCTCAGGTAGACCCAATATACGTAGAAAAGGTGGTGCAGTCACTTCCCTACACAACGAATGCACCCCTATCCCTGGACGTACAGAGCTTAAACCTAGCAGAAAAGTCCTTAAGAGTGTATCCTGGAAGACCCCTGTTCAATTCATCGAAAGTCACGGAGAAAGAGCTCGAGAAGAAAATAAACATGTTAAAAAAATACGGAGGAGTTCTCATCGTGCTTCTCATGGAAAAGGACATTCCGAAAACCTTCGAAGAAAGAAGAAAGAACTTTGAAAAAGCTTTGAAGATTCTAGAAGAGCATAAGTTCTTGGACAGAGTGCTGTTCGATCCAGGGGTTCTACCCCTTGGTGCCGACGGAAAGCCCACCGAGGTCCTGAAGACCATAGAGTACATCTCAAAGGCGGGCTTCAAAACAACCGTTGGACTCTCCAACCTCTCCTTTGGCCTGCCCGACAGGAGTTTTTACAATACAGCATTCCTCGTCCTTGGAATATCGAGGGGATTGAGCTCAGCCATCATGAATCCCCTCGACGAAAGTCTGATGAAAACTTTGGGTAGCACACTCGTGATTCTTGAGAAGAAAGAGCTTCCGAGAGCTGAGGTAAGAGAAGAAAAACTGGTGGAGGCGATACTCTCTGGAAGGAAAGATGATGCTGAGAAAGAAGTGGAAAATCTCTTGAAAGAAAAAGATCCCCTCTCGATAATAGAAGAACATTTGAGACCGGCCATGGAAAAGATCGGATCGCTCTACGACAAGGGGAAAATATTCCTTCCTCAGCTCATTCTCGCGGCTCAGACGGTAAAACCAGTCTTCGACAAGCTAACATCGATGCTGCCAGCTGAAAATCAAGGAGAGACCTTCGTCATAGCGACTGTGAAAGGAGACGTACACGACATAGGGAAAAACATCGTGGCATCTGTTGTCAAGAGTAGCGGATATCGAGTCGTGGATCTGGGAAAAGACGTTGATACCCATAGAATAGTGGAGGCGGTGGAAAAAGAAAAGCCGATTGCACTGGGTCTCTCCGCCATGATGACGACCACCGTGGGGAGAATCAAGGATGTCGTTGAAAGTCTCAGAAAAAAGGGATTGAAAGTCCCGGTGATAGTTGGGGGCGCTTCTCTGAACGAAACGCTTGCAAAGGAACTGGGAGCCGATTACTATGCAAAGAACGCTTCCGAAGCGGTGAAGATACTGAAGTCTCTTGGGAGATGAGAGTATGGACACGATAGTAGCAGTTGCCACACCGCCCGGAAAGGGAGCGATAGCGATCTTGAGGTTGAGCGGACCCGAAAGCTGGGACATTGTGAGAAAACGGTTCAAAACCCGATCACACATCGTTCCAAGAAGGGCAATCCACGGGTGGATACAGGAAAACGAAGAAGACGTTGATGAAGTGATGGTGATCTTCTATAAATCTCCAAGAAGTTATACCGGAGAGGACATGGTAGAAGTGATGTGTCATGGCGGGCCGCTTATTGTGAAGAAGCTCCTGGACGTATTTTTGGAAGCTGGAGCAAGGATGGCAGAACCGGGCGAGTTCACCAAACGAGCCTTCCTGAACGGAAAGATGGATCTTACCTCCGCCGAAGCAGTGAGGGATCTAATAGAAGCGAAGAGTGAAACGAGTTTGAAGCTCTCCTTGAAAAACCTGAAAGGTGAATTGAGGCAGTTCGTTGAAACGCTGAGAGAAAAACTCATAAACGTTCTCGCGGAGATCAGGGTGGAACTGGACTATCCCGATGATGTGGAAACGGACGTGGAGAGTGTTAAAACAAAGATCGAATCGATTCACAAAAAACTGAAAGAGGAACTGGAAAAAGCAGACGCCGGCATCATGCTAAACAGAGGCCTCAGAATGGTGATAGTGGGAAAGCCGAACGTGGGAAAGTCTACTCTTTTGAACCGGCTTTTGAAAGAGGACAGAGCAATCGTTACCGATATACCTGGAACCACGAGGGACGTGATAAGCGAGGAGATTGTGATAAAGGGTATTCTGTTCAAGATCGTGGACACTGCGGGAGTGAGATCCGAAACGAACAACCTGGTGGAGAGGCTGGGAATAGAAAGGACTTTTCAAGAGATAGAGAAGGCTGACATCGTCCTCTTCATGCTGGATGCCTCGTCACCACTGGACAGTGAAGACCGTATGATACTCGAGAAGATAAAGCACAAAAGATACCTCGTTGTGATAAACAAAGTGGATATCATCGAAAGAATAGACGAAGAAGAACTGAGAAGGAAACTTGAAACCGGAAAGCACATAGTGAAGATATCCGCACTGAAAGGAGAGGGGCTAGAAAAACTGGAAGAAGCCGTGTACAGGGAAACACAGGAAATATTCGAGAAGGGTTCTGATTCTCTGATAACGAATTTCCGCCAGAAACAACTGCTTGAAAGTGTGAAGGAATCTCTAGAAAACGCCATCAGCTCTCTGAAAAACGATATGCCGATCGATTTGATTTCCATCGATTTGGAAAGGGCCCTTCATGTTCTCGATGAAGTCACTGGGAGGAATTTCAGAGAAGATCTTCTGGACACGATATTCTCAACTTTCTGTGTGGGAAAATAAAGGGGAAGGGCCCCCCCTTCCCCATCACTTGACCTTTTCCTTGAGTGCCTTCCCAGGTCTGAATTTCGGGACTTTCCTTTCGGGAATGGTGATGGGCTTCTTGGTCTGCGGATTCACACCTTTTCTGGCGGCGGCTTTCCTTACTTCAAAGCTTCCAAAGCCAACCAGCTGAACCTTTTCTCCCTTTGCGAGTGCTTCTGTGATCGTTTCGAGGATAGCATCGAGAATCTCCTTCACATCCTTCTTCTTCGCGCCCGCTTTCTTCGCCACTCTGTCGACGAGTTCCTTCTTGTTCATGAAACCCCCTCCTTCCTAGGGTTATGAAGCGATTTCCTCACCGCTTGTAAATATACCATCTTGTGTAAGGGATTTGCAAGTCTCTATACAAAGGCAATTCGAGGATGCTATATTCTAAAATCAGCATTAGAAGTGGTTTTGGGAATCATAGAGAAAAAAATTAGATTTTTTACCAAAAGTTTACAATCTCTCCAGAATCCTCTTCGCCACTTCAACGCTTCCTACTACCCTCGCTATCTCCTCAACAGAAGCAGAACGAATGTTCTCTATGGAACCAAAACACTCGAGAAGCTTCTTTTTTCTAACAGGACCCACACCTGGAATCTCATCCAATGCAGACTTGAGGGACTCTTTTTCCCTCCTCTTTCTGTGATAGTTGACAGCAAATCTGTGGGTTTCATCCCTCACCTGGACAAGGAGCCTCAAGGCAGGATGGTTCTGCGGAAGCACGATGTCTCTTTCTTCGGTGACGATGACTTCTTCTTTTTTTGCAAGACCGACAACAGGGCACGTTTTTCCCAGATCTCTCAGTGCCTCCAGTGCAGCATTCACCTGCCCCCTTCCACCGTCCACGAACAGCAGATTCGGAATGGGATGTTTGCTGTACCGCCTTCTTACAACTTCTCTTATCGCTTCGTAATCGTCGGGACGCTCCAGGTTCAACCTGTACCGTCTATAGTCACTCTTCTTCGGAAAGCCGTTCTCGAACACCACAAGGGAAGCAACGGTGTGTTTTCCTTGAAGATGAGAAACATCGATTCCCTCTATTCTGTAAATAAAGTCTCTCAGTCCCAACAGCTTCATCAACTCTCTCAGTGCTTCTTTTTTCAATCCCCTCATGCTCAGCTCGTTCTCCAGATTTTTCTTGGCCTTTTCCAGCAGGTCTTTTTCCAGCTGAGAGCGGGGTCTTCCTATGTACTGGAATCCCAGTGAGGTGTAATCCATCTCACCCGGATCGTCCTCCACTATGAGACAGTTCGGCACATCTCCCCTGCCGGATACGTAAAATTCTCTTATGAAATCGTCTATGCTCCCTCCTTCCATCTCGAAGGCGATTTTCCCCATCAGATAGCCGTCTCTTATCCTCAGGACGACGAACAGTCCATGAGAGTGAACCACAACGTCACAGTTGATCTCCTCCTCGAAGGTAACTCCCTGTGATTCCAGAATGTTCGAAAGGTTCAGGAGCAAATCCCTGTATCTTGCGGCGTTCTCGAAATCCAGCATCTTGCCGTGAAGCTCCATCTTTTTGTGCAGGTAATCAAAGACATCCCTCATGTTTCCAGAGAGGAAGTCCTTCAGTTTTTCTATCGCTTCCCTGTGTTGATCGACGTTACCAACGCACGGTCCAACGCACCTTTTGAGATGAAAGAGGAAACAGGGTCTTTTCACCCTGCTCAGATTAAACTTGCACGTTCTGAACCCCAGTATCCGTTGAAGCGTCTCCAGGAGATCTCGAACGAAGCGAACCGTTGTGTAAGGACCAAAGTACGTACCATCTTTCAACCTTCTCTTCACGATTTCCACATAGGGAACTTCATCGTTTGAGATCCGAATGTAAGGGTAAAATTCCGTGTCCCTGAGACGAACGTTATATTTCGGTTTATGTTTTCTTATGAGATTGGCTTCCAGAAGGAGTGCTTCTTTCTCGTTCGTCACCACGATCGTTTCCAAGTCATCTGCCTCTTCCACGATTCTCTCAACCTTCTCTGAGGAGGGATTGAGATAGCTTTTCAGTCTGGCGGAGAGTTTCTTTGCCTTTCCTATGTATATGGGAGTGCCACCCTTTTTGAACAGGTAAACCCCCGGATCATCCGGTGCAAGTTCGATCCTCCTTTTGATCGTTTCCTTCAAAAACCTTCCTCACCTCCTCTTCGGTGAGGAATCTGTACTCACCCGGTTTCATCTCACGAGGAAGCTCGAGACCGCCTATTCTGACCCTCTTTAAACGAACTGTTTTCAAACCAACCACTGCTATCATCCTCTTCACCTGATGATATTTTCCCTCTGTTATGACAATTTTCAGTGCGTCCTTCGAAAGTTTCTCCGCGTGCTTTGCCCTTGCAAAAAAACCGTCTCTCAAAGTCACACCGTTCCTCAACCTTTCCAACCTGTCTTCTGTTATTTCTCCTTCTACCTCGACGACATACTCCTTCTCGATCGCCCATTTTGGTGAGATCACCCTGTGGGCGAATTTCCCATCGTTGGTCACTATGAGGAGCCCCTCTGCATCCTTGTCGAGTCTTCCCACAGGGAATATACCCTTTATCTTCGGCAAGAATCCCATGATGGTCTCCGAGTGAGGATCGTTGGTGCTCGTCACATAACCGGCAGGCTTGTAGAAGAGGATGTAGACTTTCTTGGGAGGGTCTATTACCCCACCGTCAACCTTTACCACATCTTTCTCTGAAAGTTTATAAGCAGGATCGAGGACAACTTCATCATCGACGGTTACTCTTCCCTGTTTTATGAGTTTCCTCACTTCCTTCCTTGTTCCTATTCCCCTGTTTGAGAGGTACCTGTCCAGCCTCATTTTCTCTTTCCGTCCAGATAGATTATGAGATTAGATATATCGGAGGGATTGATACCGGGAATCCTCATAGCCTGTCCTATCGATCTTGGCCTGATTCTCTTCAACTTGTCCCTCGCTTCAGTGGATAGGTTGGGAACGGTATCGTAATCTATGTCCGTGGGTATTTCGTAATTTTCGTACTTTTCGAAGATCGTCACCTCTTCGAACATCTTCTGAATGTATCCCTCGTACTTCACGTTGATCTCCACCTGCTCTACGACCTCCGAATCCTCTATGGGGTTCGGGTCAAGGCCCTTCAACGCTCTGTAACCCAGCTCGGGCCGTTTTAGGAGCTGATAGAGAGAGGTTGCCTCTTTCAAAGGAGTCGTACCCTCGCTCGCCAGAAGATCGTTGACCTTACCTGAGGGCTTGATTACGACCCTCTTGAATCTTTCTATCTCTTCTTCGACTCTCTTTTCCAGTCTCAACACTTTTTCATAGAACCATTTTGGAATCAATCCCACACGGTAGCCGTACTTCGCCAGCCGAAGGTGGGCGTTGTCGTGTCTCAAAAGAAGCCGGTACTCCGCCCTTGAGGTGAGCAATCGGTAAGGTTCGTCGACTCCTTTCGTTACCAGGTCATCTATCAGAACTCCAATGTAAGCTTCTGATCTTTTCAAAATGAGAGGAGGTTCCCCTCTCAACTTCAAAGCAGCGTTTATACCCGCTATCAAGCCCTGACCAGCTGCTTCTTCGTAGCCACTCGTTCCGTTCACTTGTCCTGCAAAAAATAGATTCTCCACGATCTTCGATTCGAGAGTCGGATAAAGCTGCCTTGGGTCTATGTAGTCGTACTCAATGGCGTAAGCTGGACGTGTGATGATGGCGTTTTCCAGGCCCCTTACGCTCCTTATCATCTTTATCTGGGCTTCGTACGGCAGACTCGTGCTCAGCCCGTTTAGATAGTATTCTTCTGTGTCTCTGCCCTCTGGCTCGACGAAGACTTGGTGGGACTCTTTGTCTTTGAATTTGACCACCTTGTCCTCTATCGATGGACAGTACCTTGGGCCAACGCCTTCTATGAGTTTCACAGTTCCGTAAAGTGGTGAAAACTCAAGGTACTGCCTTATTATGCTGTGGGTTTCAGGATTCGTTCTTGTGAGCCAGCAAGGGTAATCTTTGGGCAAAACTTTAGGCTCATCGAAAAACGAAAAAGCCAAAGGCTCGTCCGCTGTGTCCTGTCTTTCCATGACGGAAAAGTTTATGCTACGTTTCAAAACTCGAGCCGGAGTGCCTGTTTTGAATCTTCCAACTTCGAATCCAAGTTCGATGAGACTCTGAGTGAGCTTCGCAGCCTGGAACTCGCCCATCCTCCCCGCGGGAAAGACGGATCGCCCTATGAAGATCTTCCCCCTCAAAAACGTGCCAGTTGTGATGATGACGACCTTTCCCAGATAGTCTATTCCGTAGTTGTCGACAACTCCAACAACCTTTCCCCTTCCTACCAGGAGTTTTTCGGCGATTCCATGTCTCAAAACCACGTTCGGATGTGTTTCCAGCTTTCTCTTCATAACCCTGCTGTAGGAGATCTTATCGATCTGAGCCCTCAGTGCCCTAACGGCTGGCCCTTTGCTCACGTTCAGCATAAGCACGTTGATCATCGTCTCATCGGTGGTTTTGGCCATTTCACCACCGAGAGCGTCAATTTCACGCACAACAACACCCTTCGCGGGACCACCGATGGCAGGATTGCAGGGAGCCCAACCCACCGTGTCAGGATTCACAGTGAGCACGAGTACTTTGAAACCCATTCGAGCAGAAGCCAGAGCTGCCTCTATACCGGCATGACCAGCACCCACAACTATGATGTCATAGACTCTGTCGTCATCTGGCCTCAAGATCTCACCTCATGCGAGTCTTATGGGCATGACGATGTAGATGTAACCGGAGATATCGAGGGGATTTATCTGGCAGGGACTGGTTGAGTCCACAAAGTTCATCTCCAGTTCTTCCGTCTCGATACGTCTCAGAGCGTCCGCTATGAACTTCGGGTTGAACGCTATGATGAGGTCTTCACCCTCTTTCTGAATCTCCAGCTCGTCGACGACTTCACCGTAGTCTGGACTTTTGCTCACAAGTCTCATCGTGTTCTCTTCTATCTCAAACTTCACAGATTCACTCCCCCTGCTGGCGATCACCATCACCCTCTTCAGAGACTCCTGAAGAGCCTTTTTTGAAGCTACCACCTTCGTTTTGAAAGTGTCGGGTATCACTCTCTTATAATCGGGAAATTCCGCGTCCACCATTCTCATCACGGTTTCAACATCACTCGTTGTAAGAGAAACTCTCCGTCCATCGTATCTCACGGTTACCGTTGGTTCTGTCGTGTTGTCCAAAACGTTCTGGACCTCCTTCATACTCTTCAGAGAAAGCAAAAAGTTTGTCTCTTCCTCGTTTTCTATCTGCTCTTCAGCTAGAGCGAGCCTGAATCCATCACTCGCCACGAGTCTAAGGAGATCTTTGTGGAGCTCCCAGAACACACCGTTCAGGTTTCTCATGAACTCGTCAGTTGCCGCCGCGAATATGACCTTTTCAACCATCTCCTCCAGAAGTGAGGTGTCAATTTCGAAGGATATTCCAGATTCCGCTGGGGCAATGTCCGGGAATTCATCAGCCGGCATGGTGGTTATCCTGAAAACTGTGCT
>NZ_JAGGZH010000111.1 GCF_021162145.1 Thermotoga sp. | reverse complement strand
GCTCATACTCTCTCCTCCGTGTACAAAAAACAAGCTACTTTTCTGCCTGGCTCCACTTCTTCCAGTGGTGGATCCTTTTTTCTGCACACATCCATAGCGTAAGGACATCTTGGGTGGAATCTGCACCCCGAGGGAGGATTTATGAGGTTAGGTGGAGCTCCGGGAATAGTGGTAATACCTCTCTTTTTGACCTCCGGCTCTGGCGTCAAAACGGAGTTGAAAAGCCCCTGGGTGTAGGGATGAAGCGGTTTTTCCAGAAGAGCTTCTACTGGTGAAAATTCGACTATCTTCCCGGCGTACATGATGATCATCCTGTCCGCTATTTGCCTCACCGTGGCTATATCGTGTGTGATGAACATGATACTTTTTACAATTTTCTGCCTCTTCATTTGCATCAAGACCTTCAAAAGGATTTTCTGATTGACAACATCCAGAGCGGAAGTTGGCTCATCTGCTATGAGAAGGCTTGGATTCAGTATGGTGGCGATCGCTATCACAGCTCTTTGCCTCATTCCTCCACTGAGCTCAAATGGGTACCTCCTGAGCCACATGGGTTTCAATCCTACTTCCTCGAACCTTTCTTTGGCCTTCTCAAGAAGTTCTTGCTCGTCTATCCCATGAGATTCAGCGAGATGTCTTACGTATTTTTCCATCCTGATGGTTGGCATCAGCGCGTTCATCGCTGCCTGAGGTATTATCGTTATCTCTTTTCCCCAGAATCTTTTCTTCACATCGTCTCTCGTCATCGATGAGATCTCCACAAGTTCTCCGTTCACTCTCAAAAAGATCTTTCCATCGACGAGTGTTAGGGGTTTCACCATGTTCATGAAAATCACGTTCGAGAGAGTTGTCTTACCACAACCGGACTCTCCCACGACCCCTACAACTTCGTCCTCCAGTATTTCGAAAGATACCCCGTCTACAGCCTTAACAGAAGCTTTCTCCAATTTATAGTAAGCTCTCACATTCTCCGCCTTTAAAAGTGCTTCCTTCATATTTACTCCTCCCTTAAACGTGGATTGAAGACTTCATCCATTGCCGTGCTGATCACGAGCAAGGAAGCTGTAATTGCCACAATAGCAAGACCAGGTGGTACGAACCACCACCAGAGCCCTCTCCTCACTGCTTCCATGAGAACCGCCCACTGAAGCATGATCCCAAGAGAAATTCCCTGTGTGGGACCGAGCCCTATCAAGCTCAAACTTGCTTCTCCCATGATTCCTCCGTTTATGAACAGAACAAAAGACATGAAAGCGTATGTCGCTATCGTGGGTATGAGGTCTTCTATCACGAGCCTGAGATCGGAGTACCCTGCCATTATGGAAAGGTACACATACTCCCTCGACATTACGCTCATGAGCTGTGCTCTTATTGCCCTTGCAAACCAGGGCCACTGGAAAAGACCAAGGATGAGTGCCACCATCTCTATGCTTCTTACTTTCAGGTAACTGGCTATCAGAATGGCTATCAGAATAGATGGTGTTGTGAGTACAATGTTGGTTATCGCCATCAGGGTGTCGTCCACTATTCCTCTTTTCACCGCCGAAAGACTGCCTACAACTGTACCTATCGCGAGGGAAATAATTGCTGCCAGAAATCCTATGTAGAGAGAAGAACGGATTCCATGAAGTAGCTGAGCTAGGAGATCTCTTCCGTACGTGTCCGTTCCAAGTGGATGAGCTGCAGAAGGAGGTTGTTCATAGTCCCATGTCATCTCAGTGGGATCCACTTTGTAAAACACTGGGCCCAGTATTCCAAGAAGTAGAAAGAATAGGAAAACAGAAAGGCCTATTATGAACTTTTTGTTCCTGAAAAGCGGTTTTACCATTGTCAAAAACATGCTTCATGCCTCCTGTCCCAGTCTTATTCTTGGATCTATCAACGCATAGAGGAAATCCACTACAAAATTGGCAAGGTAAATGGAAGCTATCAATATCACAAAGATTCCCTGTATCAGCGGATAGTCGAGAGTAGTCAACGCCCTGAACAGTAGATACCCCGTTCCGGGGTAATTGAACACGATTTCTGTGATCAAAGAGCCACCAAGGACTCCTCCCAAATTCAAAGCAAGTCCGGTGATCTGTGGAAGCAAGGAATTTCGGAAAACATACCTGAAGATCCTTTTGTCCTTCATTCCTAAATACTCAGAAAACATCGCATAATCGCTTCCAAGTTCATATATCACCATGAGTCTCATACCTATCGCCCATCCACCCATGGCGGAAACAACGATAGAAACGAAGGGCATGATGTAGTGTTTCAAAACGTCTATGAGGAACGACCAACTGAGATTGGGAATGGTTCCCTGAGAATAAGCTCCCTGAACGGGTAACCATCCGAGTCTTACGCCGAAAAAGAAAATGAAAATCATTCCAAGCCAGTAATACGGGATCTGCGAAACTATGAGAGATGTTGTGAGCACTCCCTTGTCTATCCACGTGTTCCTCTTATAAGCCGCCAGGGCGCCCAAACTGTTTCCAAGTATCCACGCAACTATCGTGGCTGGAAGCAAAAGAGCCAGTGTCCATGGAACAACTGGAATGATCAG
>NZ_JAGGZH010000110.1 GCF_021162145.1 Thermotoga sp. | reverse complement strand
GATATGAAACCCACCTCTCTCCCTCCCTGCAAGCTTTTCAAGGTAGATTCTATCACCTTCTGGGTTTACAAACATTTAACATTAAAATTCTCCTCCGCTTTTCCGATTAATATGATGGAAAAACCCGGCGCCGGGTACAGGGAAGTAAAAACTCTCACACGGAGGTGAGCGGTTTATGAGGATCAATCATAATATCAATGCATTGAACGCCTGGAGGAATATCAGTCAAACCCAGTACAGCATGAGCAAAACCCTTGAAAGACTTTCTTCCGGTCTGAGGATCAACAGAGCTGGAGACGACGCAGCAGGCCTGGCAATCAGTGAAAAGATGCGCGGTCAAATCAAGGGTTTGAACATGGCAATTAAGAATGCTCAGGACGCCATTTCCCTGATTCAGACAGCAGAAGGAGCGCTCACAGAAGTACACTCGATCCTCCAGAGAATGAGAGAACTTGCGGTCCAAGCAGCGTCCGATACCAACACTGATGTTGACAGAGAGCAGATTCAGAAAGAAATCGATCAGCTCAGAGAAGAGATCGATAGAATTGCAAGAACAACTGAGTTCAACACGAAAAAACTTCTTGATGGAAAGCTGGAAAGCTTCAGAAGTGAAGTTGACGCCAAAGTCGTGACCGGTGGTAATATAAACGTGCAACTTGGAGAGGTTTCCAGCGCAGCTGTTGAAGGAACATACGTGATAGAAGTTGGTCAACTCTCGGGAACCGCTACATCTGCCCTTGATGTTAAGATTACTTTGTTCACAGCCGGTGGTACGACTTACGTACTTACAACTCTAAGTGCTGGACAAGCAACCCTTGGTGCCATTACCTTTAAATGGACAACAAGCGTTTTCAGCTTGGACGACTTTGGAGGAGCCTTGCCATTAGGAGAAGTTGTTGACAGCGCAGTTGTGAGAGTTGAAGCTATAAATACAACAGCTTCTCAGCTTGTCTTCCAGATTGGAGCCAACGAAGGACACAACATGGTTGCAGGCATCGATGACATGAGTTCTGGAGCTCTTGGTCTGACGACTACCTCTCTTGATGTCACTTCCCAGGATTCTGCTGAAAGAGCAATAATGGTCATAGATGCCGCCATTCACAGGGTGAGCACTGCAAGGGCTGCGCTGGGTGCTGTACAGAACAGACTTGAACACACCATCTCCAACCTTGGTGTTGCCGCGGAAAACCTGACAGCTGCAGAAAGCAGAATCAGAGATGCAGACATGGCGAAAGAGATGATGGAGTTCACCAAACAGCAGATCTTGCTCCAGTCCAGTATGGCAATGCTCGCTCAGGCCAACACACTCCCACAAAACGTTCTCCAGCTCATGAGATAACAATATTTTCAGCTCTGAATGAACAGGGGGCACAAGCCCCCTGTTTGTTTTTTTAAAAAGGAGAATTGCACTACTCTGTAGAAATATTCCCATGAGGTGATCACCAGTGAGAGAATGCTTGTTTTCTGTTGCCATGATTGTGAAGAACGAGGAACACAACATAAAAAGAGCTCTGGAGAGCATAAAAGATATTGTGGATGAAATAGTGGTAGTGGATACTGGCTCCACGGATAGAACCCCTGAGATCGTGAAAGAATATACTGACAAGTTATACTTTCATGAGTGGAAGGATGATTTTTCTGAGGCAAGAAATTTTTCTCTGAAATTTCCCACCTGTGAGTGGGTTCTCATTCTGGACGCAGATGAAGAGGTATCCGAAGACTTCAGAAAAAACATCAGAAAATTCCTTGAAAACCTTCCAGATGATGTAAATACCATCTATCTCCCTACAGTGAGTTATCTGGACTGGAACTTCAAGAGGACAGAGGTTGCGTCCACACCTAGGATATTCAGAAATGGAACGGTTTTTTACAAAAACATAATTCACAATCAACCGGTCTACAAACCTAGAATTGTCCATGCTCCATTTGTGATTTACCACTACGGTTATATCTGGACCAGAAAGCTCAAAAAGCAAAAGTACAAAAGAACAGCAACGCTCATCAGAAAGCATCTTGAGACGGTAAAAGATCCCGTGGAAAGAATATATTATCTTGTACAACTCTACAAAACAGAACTGAGCACCGGAAAAAGATTTGAAGCGAACAAAATTGGTTGGGAGACCCTAAAGGAGATAAAAAAAGTCGGAAAAATACCGGGCATAGGACTTGAATTCCTCTATATTTTTGGTCTGGAACTTGCCACAAATGGCTTTTTAAAAAAAGCAGAAGAACTCATAGATCTTGCGTTGAAAGTCTTTCCTGAGAATCCAGACCCATATTTTGCAAAAATGGTGATTTATGAAAGAAAAAAAGACTGGAGTAAACTCTACGAATACGGAAAAAAGTTCCTTGAAGTGATGAATAACGCCATGCAGAAGATGGAAAAGTATGAGTTCACGATCATGAGCATAAAAGAACTCGGAACATCTCACATGCTTTTGTGTCATGCGTGTTTGAAACTGAAAAAGTGGCAGGAAGCTTATGAACATCTGCTGAAGGCCCTAGAGAACAACGTCGACACATCGAAACTTGCCATCACACTCCAAATTATTTCAGAGATAGAGAGCAAGGAAGAGTTCCTGAAAACTCTAAGGCTCATTGAAAAAATAGTGGAAGTTGGGAAAAATTTGGCTTTCGATGAAATAGTTTCAAAAATCGCGGAGTTTAAAATAAATGTTTCCGAAGAATTTCTGAAAAATCTGCCGGTTTCTAGAAGAATTTCAACTTTCATTATAAGAAGGTTGATAGAGAAAAAAGACCTGCTTCTTGAATATTTAACCGATGGTGATATAAAGTCCTTCGTTGAGAAAACGGGTATTCCCGGGCTTCTTTTCGTTTTCGATTTTTTGAGACAGAGGGAAACAGAAGGAAGACTTATCAGAATTCTTTCAAAGATCGAAGGTGACGAAATATTAACTGGAGTGATACAGGCTCTCATTGGAGATCTGTACCTGAAACTGGGGAATTTCTCTGAGACTCTTTCCAGGTATAGGAGAGCCATTGAACTGGCACCGGAGATAGCCAATTTTGTGAAACCTGTGATAGAGGATCTTAAAACAAGACTCGATACAGACACGGAAGGCGTCTATGAAGAACTTTATACTTACTTTTCCGGATACAGGGAATTTCCCTTCAACATCCTCGATTTTGTCAAAGGGGACGCAGAGAAACTTTATCTCATCTCTGATCACCCGGTGGCCATCTACACTTCTATTGTTGCTCTGGCAGGCAAAAATAGAGAAAAGGCAAAACAACTTCTTGAAAGTATAGAAGATCACTCAAAACTTCCCTTTTACTATTATCGGCTCGCCAGGATATACGAAGAAGAAAATCCAAGGAAAGCATTCGAGTTCCATATAAAAGCAGTGGAGGAAAACGAAAAACTCGGAGACATCTCTCTTGGGAAGTATTTCTACAACGCTCTTTACTCAAATCAGACCTTTTCATTCATGAATGAGAAAGACGAAATTGTCTGGGTAGGAAATATTACAGAGAAGTTCTCAGGGCTTGGCGTGATTCATCCTGTGAGGACCTGGAGGAAAAAAGAGGATTTTTACTATTCTTTTCCTTTCCCCACAGATGAGGCGCTAAAAATTTACAAAGAAAGAGAGAAAGAGCTCTATAAAAATCCTCCTTTTAAGGTGAAAGAAGAGTACATTGTAAAAGTACTAGCAGAAAGTGATCTAAAAGAGCTCACCACGAATCAAGGGAAATTAATGGACTCTATTCTGAAAGACCTGGGAATAAGTCTGAAAGAGAACTCAGAGAATTTGCTCTTGCTTTCTGGAGTGGAGGAGATGCTGAATCTTGAAGAAATCTTTAGAAACTCAAAAAGGGTTTTTGTGTTTTTCTTTGTGCCTGATTTAGAAGATAAGGACAATCCTGTCTGGTTCTATCCTGCCTTCAGAGTACTCAGAACAACTCAGCAGATGAGAAAAACTCTGGAGAACATGGGGTTTTCCGTTGTGAGAGTGAAAGCACTCGAGAAAAATTTGAGATTCATAGAGGCTGCCAGGGGGTGAAGCATGGAAGTTTTTGAAGAACTGCGCAAAGCGATAGAGCAAAAAGACTTTTCGGGTGCAAAGGAAATAGCAGAGAAGATCGATGAAGCCTACACATCAAAAGCAGACGCCTTGGCTCTTGAACCAATCGAGCAGCACGAAACATATCTTGGCAAACGCAAACACCGGGGTTTATATATCAGCTCAATTGGTGTAGCTGTAAATG
>NZ_JAGGZH010000109.1 GCF_021162145.1 Thermotoga sp. | reverse complement strand
TCTGTTCGTCCAGGCACCGATACTCCCTCTTATCTGGGAAACGCTTTCTAAAGTTTGCTCGATTGTTTCTAAGGCCTTTTGAGCATCTGTTGAAATGTTCGTTTCAAACAGCCTTGAGAGTACCTCCTTGAGATTTGGTATGTTCACTGCGATGTTTTGTCCTTCGTTTGCACCTGCCTGTACCACAAAACTTCCACCCTCAAGGATCCTCTGGTTGTTGTACGTGGTCTGCTGAATCGTTCTTTTTATGCCCTGAAGTATCTCGCTGTATTCTTGCTGGAGTAAAGATCTTTCATTCTCTGTGAGGGTCGAGTTGGATGCTTGAACGGCGAGTTCCCTAGCTCTCTGAATGGCTGCTGCGATACTTTCAAGACCGGCGTCTGCTGTGTTCAGAAGTCCTATACCGTTGTATATCTGTAGAAGGGTCGATCTGTATCCCTGGATCTGGCTTCTTAGCCTTTGTTGAATGGATAGCTCTGAAGCGGTGTTGAACTGGAAACCTATTGTAGGACGATTCATTTTCTCAAGGTTCAACTGCTGTATGTACCTCATTAAACTGACGTTGTCGATTCTCATGAAAATCCCCCTTTCTAATTTTTACACAAGCAATGTGACTTTTTCAATCTGCCATTCTTTTGAGCCTGAGAAGAAGAGCGCCTGCCGTCAGCTGCGCAAGGAACGAAACAAGAATCAGATAAAGGCGATTGGTATCGTAAAGGATCCCTAGAATCCACGATCCCAGAAACCAGAATACCCCGTACACTGTGAAGAACATGCCGTAGGCAAAACCGCGTTTTTCCTGGGGAACTATCTTCGCAACAACGGCCCTCATAATCGACTCCTGAGCACCCATGCCGATACCCCACAGAACTGTTCCGGCGAAGATGAGAGGGAAATAGCTGGAGAACGAAAGTAACGGGAAGAAGGCAGAGAGAAAAACGGAATAAACCAGTGCTACAAAACCTTTCTTATCGAAGAGATATCCAAAAACGAGTGCACTCACAGCGTCAACAGCCATTGCCACAGAGTAGATGGCGGGAACGAGGAAATCTTTGGTTAGTTCCACGTTCTTCATATGGTAGGCGATCAAGGGGAAATCAGCAAACCCAAACGCGATCATCGAGACGACGAGCAGATAGAACCAGTAGGCTCCACTGAGTTTTCGATCGACTTCTCTCCTCTCCCGTGCTGTTTTTTGGGGTGAAGGGAACACAATACGTGCTGTGAGAAGAAGAGCAAGTGCAATGAGAGCAGGGATAAAGAGTATGAAGAAACAGAACCTGTAACTCTTTCCAAAGGCAAGGGCAAACGTGAGCGAAAGAGGTCCCAGAATGGCTCCTACCTGATCCAGTGCTTCGTGTATTCCGAAGCTCTTGCCGGCTCCTACTTCTTCTGATGCGAAAGAAAGGAGAGTGTCTCTTGCAGGAGTTCTCATGGCTTTACCGAATCTTTCCATTAGAATCAGAACGAGTGCCACCTGCCAGTTTCCCGCAAAGGCAAGCATGGGAACAGCCAGAAGGTTCACGGTGTACCCGAGAATGGTGAAAAGCCAGTATTTCTTCGTTTTGTCACTCAAAACACCGGACACAAGTCGGAAGGCGTATCCTATCAGCTCCCCCAGCCCAACTGCAAAGCCCAGCGCTGCGGCGCTCGCTCCAAGAGTCTTCATGAAAGGACCCACAATACTTCTTGCTCCTTCGTACGTCACGTCTGCAAAGAGACTGACCAGTCCCAGTAAAACGATGAGCAAAAACGCCTGCCTTTTTGTCACAGAAATTCCCCCTTTCCAAAGATATAGTATAATTGAACGGAGGGAAAAAAATGAGCTGGATGGAGATATACGAAAAACTTGTCAACACGGACACTGGCCCCGATCTTTCGATGGAAGAAAAGTTGAACAGGACATCCTTCCTCGCAGATGTTCTAGGAGATCTTGGATTCAAGGTGGAGAGAAGAAAAGCCGCTTATGTTGCCTTCTGTGGGGATCCCCCCTACATAACCCTCATAGGCCATCTCGATACGGTTTTTCCCGAAGGAGAAGCAAAGAGGAGACCTTTCAAGATCGAGGGGAGCATTGCCAGAGGTCCTGGAGTCTGTGACATGAAAGGTGGCGTCGTCGTACTCCTGGAAGCGCTTAAAAGGTTCTTCAAAGAGAAAAGAACGAGCGTGTGTGTTGTGTTGAATGTTGACGAAGAGCTGGGCTCTCCTATAAGCAAGGACACCTTCCTTGAGGTAGCGGAAAAAACCTCCTGTTGCCTTTCCTTTGAGCCAGGTAGAGAAAATGGAGAGTTCATCTCTTCTAGAAAGGGGATCATCTCCCTCTGGCTCTTCGCACACGGAAAAAAGGGGCACGCTTCCAGACTTGACGAAGGAGTAAACGCCATCGCTGAGATCTCGTACAAGATAGTGGAACTCCTCTCGTTGAACGGACGGTTCAGCAGCCTCACGATCAACCCAACCATTGTGAAGGGTGGTCTGGAGAGCAACGTTACACCAGATAAGGCGGAGGTCTATTTTGATGTGAGATTCTACGAAGATGAGGAATACGAATTTTTGAAGAGAGTACTTGAAAATCTGTCCACAGTTCTTCCCGAGGCAACCATCTCTTACACTATGAAGCTTCGAAGACTCCCCATGAAGGAAGATAAGTTCCTTGTTGAGATCGTGAAGTCGGTTGCCAGAGAAATGGGAATGGAATCTTCCTTCGTCAGAGCGACGGGCGGGGGAGATGTGGCGTTCTTTTCTCAGAAAAACGTTCCATCCATGGATGGACTTGGCATTCCCGGTGGAAAGATGCATTCGGAGGAAGAGTACGCTAAGGTCGACAGGTTCGAGGAGAGAGTGAACCTCGTGGTTCGCCTTCTGGAAAGGCTCGGAGGTGAAGATAATGTTCGTTGACACAACATTGAGAGATGGCCATCAATCGCTCATTGCGACCAGAATGAGAACGGATGACATGGTGCCCGCCCTCGAGGCCTTCGATAGGATGAATTTTCATTCTATGGAAGTTTGGGGTGGAGCGACTTTCGATGTTGCCGTCAGGTTTCTGAATGAAAATCCCTGGGAAAGACTCAGAAGGATCAGAGAAGGGTTGAAAAACACCAAGATCCAGATGCTTCTCAGAGGTCAAAACCTCGTTGGCTACAGGCACTACGCGGATGATGTGGTAGAACTCTTCATAAAGAAAGTAGCGGAGTACGGTCTCGACATCATACGTATATTCGATGCGCTGAACGATGAGAGAAACCTTCAAAAGTCAATAGAAGAGTCGAAGAAGAGAGGCCTTCATGTTCAGGGAGCGATCAGTTACACCGTGAGCCCCGTTCACACGCTCGAATACTACCTCGATTTTGCGAGAAAGCTCGTAGACATGGGAGTGGATTCCATATGCATAAAAGACATGGCGGGACTTCTCACACCGAAAAGGGCTTATGAACTTGTGAAGGCATTGAAGGAGAAGTTCTCCATTCCTGTAGAGGTTCATTCTCACTGCACCACCGGTTTTGCTCCTCTTGCATATCAGGCAGCTTTTGAAGCAGGAGCAGACTTCTTCGATACGGCCATATCTCCGTTTTCTATGGGAACCTCCCAGCCCACCTTTGAATCCATGTACTACGCTTTCCAGGGAAACGAAAAGGAAGAATTTGACAAAGAGGCCCTGAAATTCCTGGTGGAACACTTCACGAGAGTGAGGGCCAAGTACGTCGAGTACGACGTGGGGATGAAGTATCCTGACTCGAGGATCATATTCTCTCAAATTCCAGGAGGGATGTACTCCAATCTTCTGAAACAATTGAAGGAACAGAGAATGGAGCATCTTCTGGACAAGGTTTTAGAAGAGGTTCCTCGGGTTCAAAAAGATCTGGGATATCCGCCTCTTGTCACGCCGACGAGCCAGATCGTTGGTGTTCAGGCCTTTCTGAACGTTGTTTACGGTAGATACGAGAGAATAACGAACGAAACGAGAAACTACGTGAAAGGGCTCTACGGGAGGCCACCCGCGCCGATAGACCCAGGACTTGTGAAGAAAATCCTGGGCGAAGAAAAACCCATAGACTGTAGGCCGGCGGACTTGCTGGAGGCCGAGGTGGAGAAAGCCAGGGAAGAGCTGGGAGTTCTTGTGGAGACCGATGAGGATCTTCTCATAGCCATCATCCTTGGAGAGGTTGGAAAGAAGTTTCTGAGAAAAAGATACGAAGAGAAAATAGGAGTAGATTTCAACTATCTGGAATCTCTGTCTGATTTCACCGACGATATGCCCGTGTACCCGATTTGAACCTCGAAGATGTTGAACCCTCCCTCTCTTCTGTAGATGACTCTGAAACCGTGCATCTCCAAAAGCTCTCTGACGAGATACAGGCCTATGCCTGTGCCTTTGCTTTTTTTCTTCTTTTCAAAGAGATTCGCTCGTACCTCGTACGGAATCTCCGGTCCTGGTCCTTTCACAACCACCCTGTCCTTTGACACGAAGACCTCCACACACCCCGAAGAATACTTGACGGCGTTTTCTATCAGGTTGTAAAATGCCCTGAAGAGCTTTGTGGGATCTGCTTGAATCGTCACTTCTTCCTCGTACTCGAGGGAAACCTTTCCGGGGAATCTTTCCACCACATCGTTTACAAGTTCCACCAAGTTCACTGGCTCTTTTCTCAATCTTTCAATCCCGGCCTCCAGTTTCGCAAACTCGTAGAACTCTTCTACGATTCTCTGAAGATTCTCATCCTTAACCTCATTCCACAGAAGCGATTTCACATCGTGTACGAATCCGGTTACGACATCTTTCAATCTCTCGGTTTCTTTTTCCTGGAGGGCTGTGCTTTGAACGAGTGTGTTGATCTCTTCTGAGAGTTTTGTGATCTCGTCGTTCAGGAAGTCGTCGAACGGTTGTTTTTTAGAGATGGATTCTCTGAGCCTCAGAAGGCGTTTGCTCACGAGTACCTGTGTTGCAACGCCTACCAGGAGGGCGGAGAAGAAAGAAAAAATGGCGACGTCTATGAAATCCACCTTGGAACTCCAGAAAACGCTGAGAAGGGCAGCGTTTACAAGAAACGTGATGAGAAACGTACGCAAAGCAATCATCTTTCTCCCCCCGTAAAGGTGTATCCTATTCCCCAAACTGTTTTGATGTACTTAGGTCTGTTCGGATCCTCTTCTATAGCTTTTCTAATCCTTTTTATCACTGTATCGACAACTCTCGTTGAGACCGGTTTTTCCCAGAACGTCTCCAGAAGTTTTTCTCTTGTGACAACCTTGCCCGCGTTTTCCACGAGGAAAAGGAGAACATCGAATTCCCTCTTAGGAAGATGAATCCTTTTTCCTTTCAGGTAGACAGTTGCACCAGTTGCATCCACCTTCAGCTCACCAAAATCGTAGAGACTCTTTCTTTGTCTTTCTAGGAATCTCTTCACTCTCGCAAGGAGGATATCTGGATTGAACGGTTTCGTCACGTAATCGTCCGCTCCCGCTCCGAAACCTTTCAGTACACTTTCATCATCTGAAAGAAGAGTAAGAAGTATCACCCACGTCTCGGGACGCTCCTCTTTTACCATCTGACAGAGCTCGTACCCGCTGTAATCTGGAAGCTTAACGTCGAGGACCACGACATGAAAAAATTTCTCACTGTTGAGGAAGTCCTCACCGGTGAGAAAGGTTTCCACGTGGCCCAGTTTTGAAAGCTTTTTGTTGAGCATCTCCAAAATCTTTTCGTCATCATCGACGATGGCGATTCTCCACATCAGGAAAATTTTAGCATTGGAAGGAAAGAAACAAAAGCGACGATCACGATAACGGGACCAGGTGGCAGATTGAAGGTGTAGGCGACGAGAAATCCCACAAGGAAGGTAACCACATTGAACACGACGGATACCACAAACAAAGATCTGAAGGATTTGCTAAATGTCTTGGCGACCAGTCCAGGGAGAATCAAAAGAGCCCCTGTGAGAATGACTCCCACCACCTTAACAGTTGTGACAACAGTTATCGCTATAAGAGAGGTAACCAAAATGTGTACAAGGTTCGTTTTGATACCGTAGAACCGGGCCATCTTCTCATCCACAATGAAGTACTTGATCTCCCATCTGAGAAGTGATATCAAGATGATGTTCGTCACTAGGATGAGGAAAGTCAATATCATATCTGACTGGTTCACAAGGAGAATATCTCCAAACAAAAATCCCATCACATCCGTTTGATATTTTCCCGAAACGGAGAACAGCACAACACCGATAGCCATGAAGAGCGGAAGGAGAATTCCTATGGCACTGCTTTCGTGGAGTTTCGAGCGAGAAAGGAGGCTCACGACGAAGGCGAACACCAGTGCCGTAGCGAAAGAGATCAATCTGGGATCACTACCGAGGAGAGCGGAGATCGCGAGGCCTGCGAAGACCGCGTGCGCCGTTCCATCTCCTATGAATTCCATTCTCTTGAACACCACGAAGGGTGAAACAACCCCGGACAAGATCGCAGTGAACACTCCTCCAATGAAAGCTGTTCTCAGAAATTCGTACTGGACAAGATCGTGGAAGAAGTTCAATTTTTCCCCTCCCTATGAAATATCTCATAGTGCCTTGGCCCTCTGATCCAAATGTCGAAATCTGCGAAGATCCTCTTCAGGTCGTCAGGGCTGATGGATTCCGTCGGACCGTGGCAATGAAGAGTTCTGTTAAGGCACATGACCGTGGAACACTCCTTGAAGACCATGCCAATGTCATGGCTGACCATTACAACGGTGATGTTTCTCTCTCCTCTCAACCTATTCAAAAGTTCGTAGAATGCGGTTTTCCCCATTTCATCCACCCCAGCTTCTGGTTCGTCGAGCACGAGGATATCTGGTTCGGACAGCAAAGCTCTAGCAAGAGACAATCTTTGAAACTCACCTCCAGAGAGATTCTTTATGAGATCGGCTTCCTTGTGAGAAACTCCAACGTCGATCAGGGCGGTTTTCACTTTCTCCCAGTCGATCTTTCTCAACCTTCCGTACATTCCCATCGCGGCAAATTCCCTCACCGTTATAGGAAATTCCCTCTGGACTTCGTGAAGCTGGGGGAGGTATCCTATCTTCCCTCTTACCACTACCTTCCCTTCATAGTCTTTTATCTCCCCCACCAGGATCTTCACTAGGGTGGTCTTGCCTGCCCCGTTGGGACCAATTATTCCAACGAATTCTCCCTCCTCAACTGAAAACGTTATGTTCTTCAATATTTCGAAACCCTTGACTCTGTAGGTGAGATCTTTCACTTCGATAATCTTCATTTCAGAGCCTCCTTGATTGTCTCTAGGTTTTTCCTCAGAAGCTCTGAAATCTTCTTTTCTCCATCTACGCCGAGGGGATCTAGCACGAAGCTCTTCAACTTCAGCTCTTTTTCGAGTGGTGTCAGCATCCCACCAGGCTGCTGCGGTTCTCTGAATAATGCCGCTATTTGCTCTTTCTTCTCAAGAATCTCTTTGATCGTGGAAAAGCTTGTCGAGTGTTCGTGTCCGCTGGAGAGAGGAAGCAGTTTCAGGTCAAATTCTTTGAAAAGATACAGAAAACTCGGATGGGGCATGACCACGATTTTACCCCTGTGTGGAAAGAGTACATTGAAAGAGTCTATGATCACTTCGCTCAATTCCTCAATGGCCTGTTTTGTGTTCTGTCTTATTTCTTTCTGTTTTTTCGGAAATTTCTCTGAGAGCACCCGGTACAAACCTGGGACGATGTAATACTTGAGGAAAAAAGGGTCGAGCCATATGTGTGGATTCTCGTCTTCGAGAAAAATCTCGGGAACAAAATCCGAAACGTACACGGTCTTTTCACTGTATCTTTTCAGGTAGGGTTCCAGCCCCATTCCATTTGCCACTATCAAATCTGCCTCTTCCAGAGTTTTAGCATCAGTGGGTTTCAACGAAAAAAGGTGTGGATTCGCGTTCGGTGGGACGAGGAGCACCACGTTGGAACTATCTCCAAAGAGCTGGGATACGATTAGATAGTACGGATTTATCGTAACCACGACCTTACCGGCAAAAGAGACCAAACTAAGTGCAAGGATCAAAGAAAGGAATAGTTTCTTCATGGAATTCACCTCCCGCAGTTTTTACAGATACCGTATATCAAAAACAAGTGACTCTCTTCTGAAAAATTGTATTTTTTCTGAAGCGTATCGATGAGTTCCCTGGCGCACTCCTCAAACGGAAAGAGATTTCCGCATCTTTTACACACCATGAAGTGGTAATGCCTGTCTTTTTTGAAAAAGTATCTTGCCCCCTCGTTTATATTGAAAGAGCCAATGAGTTTCCTCATCTCCAGGAATCTCAATGCTCTGTAAACTGTGGAGAGGTTCACATCCGTTCTTTTGTGGATCTCCTCCGCAGTGAGGGGAATCTTCGATTCTTCGATGATTTTCAAAATTTTCTCTCTGTTCCTTGTCATCCTCACACTCCCACCTGCAAATGCAAAGCATTTGCAAGTATATTGTACCATATTCTCGATACTCGAGAGTTTAGTCCTATCCTAAATTTATTTATGAAAAAATGTCAGTAATTTTCTAGGTACTTCATCTAACAGGTTCAGGTATTATGCTGTATTATGGTATAATCTAGATTAAGGACAAACCGCATATGCATCGAAGAGGTGTTCTTCGATTTTTTTTGAGTGTTGTATTTAATCAATATAACTTTGTTAAAACAAATATCAGGAGGTGATTCAGTTGAAGGTGAGATACTACACCAGTGTTACTCAGATAGAACAGTTGTCTCCTGAGGAAAGAGAAAAGTTGAAAAGAGTGGAGAGAAAATTCCAATTCAGGGCCAACTCTTATTATCTGGGACTTGTAAACTGGTCGGACCCAGACGATCCAATCAGAAAGATCATCATACCTGAGGAAGATGAACTTGAAGAGTGGGGTTCACTGGATGCGTCTAGCGAAAAATCTTACACTGTTGTCAAAGGACTTCAACACAAATATCCCGATACAGCGCTCTTTCTTGTGAACGATGTGTGTGGAGGATTTTGCAGATTCTGTTTCAGAAAAAGACTCTTTATAAATGTTGGAGCAGAGGTGATACGAGACATCGCACCTCAGCTCGATTACATCCGTTCTCACAGGGAGATAACAAACGTCTTACTCACAGGTGGTGATCCTTTACTTTTGTCCACAGAGAAGCTGGAAAGAATCATCAGCTCTCTGAGGGAGATAGATCACGTTCGGATAATAAGGATCGGCAGCAAGATCCCAGCGTTCAATCCTTACAGGATAATCGACGATCCCGACCTTCTGAGGATGATCAGAAAATACAGTACGAAAGAGAAAAAGATTTACGTTATGACACAGTTCAACCATCCAAAGGAGCTGACAAAAGAGGCAATAGAGGCGGTGAACCTTTTGAAAGATGCGGGGACAGTGCTCTGTAACCAAACACCCCTTCTCAGAGGCATAAACGATACACCGAAAACACTGGGAGAACTCCTAGACAAGCTCTCTTTTGTGGGAGTCACACCATACTACGTGTTTCAGAACAGGCCAGTTGTTGGTAACAAGAAGTTTGCTGTACCGATCGAGGAAGGATACGAGATATTCACAAGAGCGGTCTCAAATATCTCAGGAGTTGCCAAGAGGGTGAGGTACGTGATGTCCCACAAAACAGGGAAGATAGAGGTGGCAGCCATTACGAAGAATTTCATCGTCTTCAAATATCACAGAGCGCATGATGAAGAAAACAGAAGAAAGGTAATGGTTTACAAAAGGAACCCTCAGGCTCTCTGGTTCGACGACTACAAAGAGCTTCTAGAAGAGTACACTGTCTAAAAAAACACCCCTTCTGGGGTGTTTTTTAGAAACGGTTGAACTTCACTTTTACTTCCTCCCTTGGATACTTCGGCTTTGGATCGTCCGGGTAGCCGACAGGTAGGATAACTTCCAACCGCAGATTCTCTGAGGCGTTCACCAGCTCTTCCAGCTCTCTGAGATTGGGGGGTGTGTAGGGGACACTTCCAAGCTTTCTTTCTTCCAGTGCAAGAAGAAGATACCCCACGGCAATCCAGACCGACTCTCTTGAGTACGGTGCATTCTTCTCCGAGAAAACAAGCAGAAGATAAGGAGCCTCTTCGAGGAAGGGTTTTTCCCAGCTGAAGGATTTTTCGTGAAGCCATTCTCTGAGTTTTCCCCTTATGTTCCTGTAGAAGGTTTTTTCAGCATTTTCGCAGGATTTCCTGATCTGTCTTTTGAGGTCCTCATCCTCCACTACCAGGAATCTCCAGGGCTGGGCGTTCATACCGGAAGGAGCTTCGTTCGCCACTTTCAACGAGTAGATCAGATCTTCAACCGGGGGCTTTTCTTTTCTGAATTTTCGAATGGTTTTTCTTCGTCTCGCAAGATCGTACAGCATCTTCAAACCTCCGAAAAGATGTATTTCGGGATACGTGCCTTCGCGGTTTTGTTGGGATTCACTAGCTGGGAGATTCCGATGTCCACACAGAGGCTTGCGATCATGTAGGCATCTTTAAATGGTATGGTCTTTTTTCTTTGAATGAACCATACTGCTCCCCTTATGACTTCTTTCAGAGCTTCTTCAATGTTTGGTAGTGAAACAACGATGTAATAAGCATCGCTTGTTTCCACCATAGGCCATTTGATTTCTTCCTTGGCGACATCGACCTCTACAACTACTTTCGCAGAGACTTCACACGCGGAAACGCAGACCTCTCCGTCTCCCATCGTTGCGTGGACGTCTCCGAGGGCGAGTAAAGCACCTTCATGGAAAACAGGGAGGTACACCGTCGATCCTTCCGTGATCTCCCTTGTGTCCATGTTTCCTCCATGCTTGTGTGCGGTTCCCGTGGGGTACTCTCCCTCAGCCGGAGCGACACCGATCACACCGATCATTGGATGAACAGGTATTCTGATGTGGTCGAAGAGGACCGCCCACCTTTCGATCTCCAGCTCTTTTGTGTGGAATCCCTCTACCTCGTCTCCGAGGACACCGAATCCCTTTCCTGTTACAATGATGCCATTCTTTGGGAGTTCAATTCGCTTCACTCGTACGACCAGAGTGTCACCTGGTTTTGCACCGTTGACGTAGACGGGACCCGTTGCGGGATTGACCTTCGAAAAGTCTATCGTCTTGTGATTCCCACCCAGCGCATCGAGGGTTTCGAAGATCACCTGCTCACCTGGATACACCTCTTCTACAGGCTGTGCTTGCCCAGAGAAGGAGTAAATGTGTTTTTGAGAGGGTATGATCTTCACACTTTCATCCCCTCATTCACACTTTGACCATCCGCAATTCTTACAGCTCACGCATCCTTCCTGCTTTATCAGCGAGTTTTTTGAAAGACAGACGGGGCAGTACACGTTTCCCTCGTTATCAACGTAGTAACCACTTTGCCATTTTAAATTGTTTGCTACGATGAATTTCTCTCTCTCCATCGGTTCTTCTTCAGTTTCTTCCTCACCCGTTCTGAGCCAAAGTTTCGAGAAGTCATCGAGAGCCTTTTTAATCTCCTCGGCAAGACCCCGGCAGTAATCTCCTTTCACTTTCGAAAGCTGCTCTATGATCTCGTCCATGGAAACGCCCGCTCTCAACGCGATGGAAGAGAGCCTTCCTATCACTTCCGCCATTTCGCTACCATTCGATATGAATATCTCTACAGCTTCTCCTGTGTCATCGAAGGATATCGTTATGTAGGTAGTTCCATCGGGCCTTTTGTACTTTCTTGTAACGCTCCTGAGTGTATCTTTTCTTGGCCTCGGGTGAAGCTTCATTTTTTCGTCAACGACAAAGAACTGAACCTTCGGTGCTTCCGGTGTTTTGAGAGCCCTTGTGAGCACCTGCGTTTGAAGAGAACCGTCCCTGTATATCGTGATTCCTCTTACGTTCGTCTTCAAAGCTTCCAGGTAAACGTTCAGCACGTCTTCGACTGTGGCATTTTGGGGCATGTTTATCGTCTTGGAGATGTTGTTGTCGACGTACCTCTGGAACGCATCCTGCATGAGAAGATGATCTATGGGATCTATGTCCAGTGCGACCACGAACACTCGCTTTATCTTCTCTGGAACATCAGGAATATCCTTCAAGCTGCCTTTTTCTATAAGATCCTTCTCTATTCTTTTAAGGACCTCAGGATCCAATTTCTCTTTGAGGACCCGGTTCACGTAGAGGAGAGGTTCCTTCGTTCCATCTTCTTTCGTCATGAATCTGGTATAGGCAAGAAGGAAGTTCGGCTCCAGACCAGAAGATGTATCTGCTATGTTCGAAATCGATCCTGTCGGAGCAATGGTCAACAATGCCACGTTCCTCCTGAATTCTTTGGTCATCTTCATGACTTCTTTTACCTCGTCATCATAATTGCTCGCACCCATGGCGAATGGAACGAAGTTTGCTTCCGTTCTATATCTCGAGATTTCAAAGAGTGGGAAGTTCCCCTTCTCTTTACCGAGTTCGTAAGACGTTCTGTGAGCATGAAGGGCGATGAAAGCCATGAGGTTGGAGGCGAAATCCCGTGCTTCTTGTGAATCGTAAGGAATCTCAAGTTTGTAAAGAAGATCGGCAAAGCCCATGATTCCAAGCCCGAGCCTTCTGCTTTCTTTGACTGCCTTTGTAATCTTGTCGATTGGAAATACGTTCACATCGATGACATTATCGAGAAAACGAACGGCTATCTGAACGAGTTCCTGGAGTGCCTCCAGATCAACAAAGCCGTTGTTGTAGAACTTGGCAACATCGATCGAACCAAGGTTACAGGCTTCATAATCAGAAAGTCCAATTTCTCCGCAGGGGTTGGTGGAATTGATCTTCCTGTGCGGGTAGAGGGGATAATACTTGTTCATCTCTCCGAGAAAGGCAAGCCCGGGATCACCGCTCTTCCAGGCACTGATCGAAATCTTTTTGAAAAGCTCTCTGATTTTCACCTTTTTCCTGATAGTACTCCTTGGATGGGAGAGTTCCAGCTCGCCGTCCTCCTCGTAGAGCTTCAGGATCTCCTTTTTGTCCATGGGGATACCGACAGAAAGGTTGAAAAAGTTCAACACCGCTTCTCCTGTGTTCTCTTTCTTCGCATCTATGAACTCCTCTATGTCGGGATGGTCTATGTTCAGGATACTCATTAGAGCGCCGCGTCTTCTGTATCCCTGTTTCACCACAGAAATGGCGGAGTTAAAAACGTGCATGAACGAAACGGGTCCCGATGCCTTTCCATGTGTGCCCGCAACGAAGCTTCCCTTTGGTCTTAGTTCGGAGAAGTTGCTTCCAACCCCACCTCCCACTTTCGTGATAAGCGCGTACTCTTTCACTGCCTCAAAGATTTCTTCTATGCTGTCTCCCACCGGTACGACGAAGCAGGCAGAGAGCATATGGAGATGGTTTCGCGTTCTGTATATCTCCTCGTAGTCCTCAAGGGTCATCTGATCGATAGGTTTCCAGAGAAGCTCGTACCTCACACCTAGCCCTGCGTTGAAAAGAGTGGGGCTGTTTGGAAGAAACAACCTTGCCTTCAGGATTTTGAAAAAGGCATCCTCCCATTCCTTTATCCTGTCGAGTTTTTCACTTTTTTTGTAAGATGGATTCAGAAGTTCAGCGGTTGCCACAACCCTTGCCACTCTTCTTGCTGCATCTTCCCACTTTGTCTCAAGGAAATTACCATCCAAGTCCCTCATGAAATATCGATCTTTCAGTATGATCTGGGCGTTCTCGGAAGGTTCAACACCGATCCACTTTTCGATCAAACTGGACAGTTTCATGTGAGCTTTTCCCTCCTGATTTTTCTAGCAACATATTGTGTGTCCTTTCACAGCAATTCAACATGTGGTAGGATTTCCCGAGAAATTATACTCCATTCTTCTGTGAAAACACTGAAACAATCCTGGGAAATTTCTAAAGATTTTCCGTGGTATTCTTGAGAGGGTGAGAAGGTGAGGGTGAGGGAAATACAAGTGAAGAGCGCGTTGACCTTTTCCGAATCCAAGAGACGATACACTCTCAGTCCTTACGTGGGCTGCACCAACGCCTGTGTGTACTGTTACGCCAGAGATTACGCACGGCGTTACAAAGGGATGGAGTGGGAGTCGGAGATCATTGTGAAGAAGAACATAGATGAAGTTTTGAGAAGCGATATCATCAGGAAAAAGCCAGGATACGTCTTCATGAGTACCATGTGTGATCCCTACCAATTCCTCGAGGAAAGATACAAACTCACTCGAAAATGCCTGGAGGTTTTTCTGGAGTTTCCTCTTCTGGAGATCGAATTGATGGTTCTCACAAAATCCACACTTGTTCTGAGGGATCTGGATCTGTTCAGGGAGATGAAGAGAGCCACCGTTGGACTCACCGTTACGACTGATGACGATGAGATCCGAAAGATCTTTGAACCCAGCGCGAGTTCCATAGAAGAGAGGATCGGGGTTCTGAGAACGTTTAAAGAAAACGGCGTAAGAACCTGTGCTTTTATCAGTCCCATACTTCCGATGAATCCGGAGAGATTATCAAGGATGTTGAAACCATATGTGGACTGTGTTTTCATCGATGATATGCACTACAGATGGCGTGTAAGGGAGCGGTATGAAAGGTATGGACTTTCCTGGGCCCTCAAGGATGAGTATTTCGAGAGAACTAGAAAGAAGTTGCTCGAACTCCTTCAGAAATGAAGAGGGCAGTTCGCCCTCTTCTCACGCTTTGAACATTTCCTTAAGGGAAATGTAGAGTCTCCTGAACTTCTCATGCAGTTCTTCGTAAACCTTCGTGTTCTCGGGAACAGGTTCTGTATGGCTTTTCACACTGAACCATTCCTTTGAGATTTTCGCAGGGTTTTCTTCCGTTGCACCAGAAACGGCCAGGATGGCAGCGCCGTAGGAAGCTCCTTCATCCACGGTGGGTTTCTGAATCTTCAACCCCGTCATATCCGCGAGCATTCTGTTCCACACCTTGCTCTTTGAGCCACCACCGGTGATCCTCACGTTGTTGAGATCCACTTTGAGCTCTTTCAGTATATCGAAAGAATCCTTGATACCGAAAGCAACTCCTTCGAAGATCGCTCTTACCATGTCCCACTTGGTGTTGTAAGAAGAGATTCCAAAGAAGACACCCCTCGCAAAGGGGTCACGATGCGGGGTTCTTTCACCGTTCAGATAAGGGAGGAAGACGATCCCCTTTGAACCGATGGGAACTTTTTCTACCTCATCGTTGATCGTATCGTAGTCTTCGCTCAAGAACTTTTCTTTGAACCACTCCAGCGAGTACGTGGCAGAAAGCATCACACCCATGTGGTATCTCGTTTCCGGAACGGTGTGTGCAAAGAAGTGCACCCTGCCCTTTGGATCTGGCTCTTTTCCCTTCGTGGGAGCCAGAACAGTACCAGAGGTACCCAAACTCACCATGACATCTCCGGGTTCCACGACTGCTATTCCGAGGGCAGCGCAGGCGTTGTCCGCTCCTCCTCCTATCACAAGAATGTCTTCAGAAAGGCCAAGATCCTTTGCCACATCCGATTTAACTCTTCCGACCACACCGTTCGATGGTATTATCTCCGGAAGTATGTGTTCCGGTATTTTGAGTTCCTTCAAAACATCCTTGCTCCACTCCATATCGGACACACTGTACATCGTCGTTCCGGAAGCATCCGAGTGTTCTGTTTTCGCCACACCGGTGAGCATGTAGTTTATGAAATCTTTGGGAAGCATGATCTTCGAAATCTTCTCGTAGATCTCTGGCTCGTGTTTTCGGATCCACAATATCTTGGGAAGTGTGAAACCTGGAAGAATAGGATTACCAACCAGTTTGAGGACGTTCTCCTCTCCCCCCAGAATCTGTGTGGCTTCTTCGCATTCTCTATGGGTTCTCTGATCGCACCAGAGAATAGCGTTTCTCAGAACACTTCCGTTTTCGTCTATCGCCACAAGACTATGCATCTGTCCACTGGTGGAGATCGCTTTTATTCTTCCTCCGATCTCCTCTGATCTGCCAGAAAGTTCCTTCAGTATCTTTCTCACAGCCTTCCACCAAGAAAGAGGGTCCTGCTCTGCCCAAGCAGGTTGAGGAGTGATCATGGAGAGTCTTTTACTTGCTGTTGCCAGTATCTCTCCCTTCTCGTTCACGAGAATACCCTTCACACCGGTCGTTCCCACGTCGAGCCCCACGTACAGATCCATCACGCGACCCTCCCGTTCTGCCTTTTCTGTCCAGATGCGTAGTACATGATTTCTTCCTGTGTGACTTTTTTCTCTTTGTTGTCCAAAACAGCCGTGATCTCCCCTTCCCACATGACAACTATTCTGTCGCTGAGATTCAATATCTCTGGGAGTTCTGATGAGATCATTATCACAGCCTTTCCCTGTGTGGCCAGTTCTCTGATTATCCTGTGTATCTCTGCCTTTGCACCGACATCTATACCACGGGTGGGTTCATCGAAAATCAGAATGTCAGCGTTTGTTGCAAGCCATTTGGCGAGGACCACTTTCTGCTGGTTTCCACCGGAGAGGTTTTCGGTGATCTGGTATATAGATGGTGTTTTTATGGACAACCTCTTCACATACTCTTCGGCCATTCCATCTTCTTTCTTCTCATCGAGCACAAGACCCCATTTGCTGATATTTTTCAATAATGGAAGAACGATGTTGTCCTTCACTGTCATTTTCAAAACAAGACCCTGGAGTTTTCTATCCTCCGGTATAAGCCCTATCCCCAGCTTTATAGCGTCTTCTGGGTTTTCTATTTCAACTTCTTTTCCGTTCACGAATATTTTTCCAGCCTCTTTTTTATTCACACCGAATATCAGAAGCATCGTTTCCGTCCTACCAGCTCCGACGAGTCCAGCAAATCCTAGAACTTCTCCCTTCCTCACTTTGAAGGACACGTTCTTCACCTTGTCCTTCCATTTTAGATCTTTGACTTCGAGGGCGACTTCCCCTGGCACTATCTCCATTCCATGGGGAAAGAATTCCACTTCTCTTCCCACCATTAGTTTTATTATCGTGTCCACATCAAACTTTCCCTTTTTCAGCTCTCCTACTCTCTTTCCATCTCTCATCACAACAATCCTGTCGCTGATCCTCATAACTTCGTCCAGTCTATGTGAAACAAAGACCACAGAGATGCCCCTTCTTTTCAACATTTCTATGATCTCAAAGAGCCTTTCTGCTTCTTCCACAGTGAGGGATGAAGTGGGTTCGTCCATGAAGATGATCCTCGGTTCTTTCACCAGAGCCTTACATATCTCCACCATCTGCCTTTGGGCAGTGGTCAGTTCTCTCACCAGAGCGCCAGGAGGAAATTTTGCTCCTATGAGATCGAGTAGTTCTTTTGACTTTTCGTACATGAATTCTTCATCCACCCTGCTGGAGAGATTCCGTTTCTTTCCTCTGACAGCCTCGTAAGCGAGGAATATGTTCTCGACGACCGTCATGTTGTCGCAGAGGTTCAGTTCCTGATGGATGACGCTAACTCCTTTTCTAAACGCATCAACTGGAGAGTGGTATATCACCCTTTCACCGTTGATTAGTATCTCGCCAGAATCGGGTTTCAAAACACCCGTGAGGATCTTGATCAGGGTTGATTTTCCCGCACCGTTCTCACCAATGAGGGAAACGATCTCGTTTTCGTGAACCTCGAAATCAACGTTGTCAACCGCCAGAACTCCCGGGAATCTTTTCACCACACCTTTTGCTTTCAGAATATCCAACTTCCATCACCTCGGAAAAGGGAGGGGGACTCCCCTCCCATGTTCTCAGAACTTTATCGGGATTCCGAGCTCTTCCATCTTTTTCACGTACTCGTCGAGGTTGTCCGGTGTGACAACGTCAACTCCCGTGTCGATCACGTAGTCCATTTTCCCATCGACAGTGACTTTCGGAAGCATCATCAGGGTGTTCTGCACACCTATTTTGTTCATCAAGTAGAGTACCGTGACGGAGAGATATCCCATCATGTAGGGTCTTTGCCCCATGGTTGCCTGTATGACTCCTTCCTTCACATATTGAAGAATGTCCGGAGTTGTGTCAAAACAGACTATCTTGATTTTTCCTACTTTTCCAGCGTTCTTCACCACGAGTGCCTGGCTGGGACCGTTGTAGGCGTAAACGCCGAAAAAGGCGTCAAGATCTGGATGAGCGTTCAATGCCGCCTCTGCAAGTGACACTGCTCTCGCTCCGTCTTCTTCATCGTTGAGTATGTCTACGACTTCGATGTCTGAATCTGCTATTGCATCTTTGAATCCCTGAATCCTCTGAAGCGAGTTCATTGCTGTGAGAGAACCTGTTCCGATGGCGACTTTTCCTTTTCCACCGAGGAGCTTTTTCATGATGAGTCCAGCGGAGTACCCTGCCTGATAGTTGTCCGTTCCGATGTAAACGTACCTTCCACTGTCTGGGGAGTCTGTGTCGAGTGTTATCACCGGTATTCCTATCTCAAGAGCTTTTTTGATCGTGGGGATGACTGCCGTTGGATCGGACGGCGCAATGGCTATGCCATCGACACCCTCGGCTATGAACGACTCAAGCATCTGAAGCTGGGCGTTGATGTCTTCTTTCTGAGGAACGAAAAACTTTGTGTCCACTCCGAGAGCTTTTCCTGCAGCTTTGACCCCCTGTTCAACCTGAGACCAGTACGGATGAACGGATTTCCCAATGACACCTATGGTGATGGCAAGGGATAGACCGGCAACCAAAAGAATACAAAGGACAACTAGAGCTCTCCTCATAGAAACACCCCCTTCTTAGAGTAATTCACCCCACATATATTCATATTTTCCCTCTGTACTTTGGATCTTCAGGATTCACTCCCTTTCTTTTGAAAAGTTCACTCAATATGATGAGGGCTTCAACGATTGGATGCGGTTCCAACTGTACGTTGTGAAGGAGTACTATGGCACTACCCCTCACGCTGTTCAATACGTTGCTCGCGATTTTTTCAGGATCTCTATCACAACCTGCCCAACCGCAACGGGGACACTATTCATGAAAAGAATATCTATTACCTCAAACATAGTATCGCTCACAGCCAGGTTCAGTGTCCTGAAAAAGCGAGATTTTTTCCCGTGTATTCAAGATCAACCTTGTCCAAAGGCTCATAGTTCCACGAATGATTTCCCAGTTCACCCCCCATGGATATCATCCTTTCAAGGATCGGTCAGCGAAGAAAGTGGTCACAATACCGTGTTCTTCTAGCACGTCCAGTACCTCCGACGTGAGTTTCGTGTCCGGACCATCGTCAAAAGTCAATGCTATCAGTTTCATCTCGCCCCCTCTCCAGCAAGCAGCAAACTCGCCGTAACCAGAAGG